>JAYYJC010000120.1:0-10811 GCA_036146655.1 Myxococcota bacterium
TTATGATTGACGAACTGACCGAACAGTATCTTGATACAGAGGCATTTGAAACTCGAGTCATGTTCTGGATGGCAGACATTTGGCATACTCGAGTTGATGAGTTTGACATTGTAACGGACGACTTTGACTTGGACTCAGAAGAGTGGTGGTATAAGTTCAATCGATCTGTTGGGGAAGAACCCCTCCGACTGATGGCTCACATTGCGGCAAATGATTATCCATGGTCTGCAATTGTCACTGCAAACTACACAATGGCCAATCCACTTCTTGGAGACATATTTCCCATAGACTACCCTGAGAATGGAAGCGGATGGAAGCCCGCTCAATACACCGATGGTCGTCCCCCAGTAGGCGTATTGGCCACAAATGGACTATGGTGGCGATATCCAACAGATTCTTTCAACAAAAACAGAACCCGTGCTGCGGCCATCACTCGCTTGTTGCTTTGCGACGACTATTTGCTTCGACCAGTCATCTTTGAGGCCTCTCCCCAAATTCTCGAGAATACAGACCTTGCATTGCAAACCGATCCGGCCTGCCTCACCTGCCATGCATCACTCGATCCTTTGGCAGCGTCCATGTTTGGCTTTTGGTGGATAGAACAATTCAATCCACTTGAAGCCACTTATTATCATCCTGAACGAGAAGGAATGGGCGCTGACCAACTAAGCACCACACCAGCTTGGTTTGGACAGACCGTTACATCATTTGCTGAGGTTGGCCAACACATTGCAAAGGACCCTCGATTTCGCCAATGTGCCGTTAAGCAATTTACACAATCTCTTTTGAATCGACCAATGGACTCAACCGATTACGAGATGCTTGAAATACTACAAGATAGATTCGAGACGAACCTCCTTCAAATCAAGCCATTGGTGGCCTTAATCACTCAAACACCAGAATACCGTTCGGCATCTCCGATCGATCAGCATGCAGACATTCGAACGGTACACTTATTAACCCCAGATCTGCTGCGTTCCTCAGTGAAAGACCTGACCAACTTCGACTGGCTGTCTTTTGAAGACCCCTATCTTGACTATCAGTTTAGGGCGATGGCGGGTGGTGCGGATGGTTTTCAAACTTTCAGTCCCCAACTCTACCCATCCCTAACCACATCATTGGTGGCAAAAAGATTGGCTCAACGGGCATCCACTGTTCTCATTTCAAACAAATTACAGGGCGATGGCAAAGGTCTTTTCGAAGGCATAACCATAGCGACAATGCCATCAGACCCTGCATTTCAAAAGAAACTAAAAGACCTCCGTTTGTTGCTGCATGGCTATGATGCCGATGATGATTGGCTGGGATCCATCAGCACCCTTTGGCAAGAGGCATACCTCATTGGCGGACCCGACTTGGCGTGGGAGACCGTCATCAGTGCCATGCTACAAGACATCGACTATATGGGATACTAATATGTGGAATACCAATCTCAAGTTCAGCAGAAGGCAGCTTTTAAAACTCAGCGCGAGTGGATTTGTAATGCCCAAGCTTGCTTCCGGTGCTCCAAACAGTTCAGAGCGAAAGTTCCTCTTTGTGTTTTGTGATGGGGGTTGGGACCCAACTTTTGTGTTTGCCCCACTGTATGACAACCCGCATGTCTATTCAGATCCAACGGGTACTGTGACCAGTGCCAACGGACTTACATTTATCGAATCCCCCGAGCGACCAATGGTCAATCAATTCTTTAATGATTGGGCCGACAAGTGCCTGATCATTAATGGCATCGATGTTTCAACCGTTGCACACGACAGGGGTAAACGGCTACTCATGACCGGAAAGCCACAGGGCCCGGACGATTGGGGGGCACTGATATCCGCCTACTCTGAACAGACATGGACGGCACCCCACTTAGTGGTCTCAGGACCTACATTTGTCACCTATCATCCCGACTCCATCGTACGGATAGGTGAAGACGGAGAGCTAGATTATCTTCTGACTGGGCAGGTGACATACGGGCCACCAGAAACTTTGTATATTGACAATCGCAGTGAAAGCTTAATCTCTCAATACCTTCAAAACCGCTCACGCGACCGTTTTGATGCTGCCAGTCAAGATGTTCACATGCAGCGATTTGCACGAAACTTGGGGAGAAGCCAGCCCCAAATTGAGTCCCTAATCGAAAGCACACAAGACATTAGCTTTGTACCTTCGGAGGGAGAATACGGTTATGCATGCGACGAAAATTTTATGGGATCTGCGCAAATCGCTTTACAGTGTTTTGAAGCAGGCCTCACTCGATGTGCCATAGTCGAAGACCAAGGATTCTGTCGGATGCGGTGGGATTCTCATGGCGCCATTGGCGAACAGTCATGGCACTATGACTTGCTGTTCGATGGACTGTCACAGTTGATGACCGAACTTCATAGCCGCTACGCACCATCCGGTAATCTGCTTGCTGATGAAGTCACCGTAGTGGTCTGTTCAGAACTGGGTCGACATCCACAGCTGAACGCCATGGGGGGCAAACACCACTGGCCAGTCACCACGGCAATGATCATTGGGGGTGTCACAGGTGGCAGAACGGTCGGGGGTTTTGACGAACAGGTTCTTGCAAGCCCGATTGACCTCGCATCAGGTGAACCCGATCCAAATGGCACAAAATTAACACCAGGGCATTTGGGCGCAACGCTTCTGGCGCTTGCCGACATCGATCCCGCCCCATTTGTAGATGCCTCACCTATCATGGGAATTATCCAATGATATTATTTGTTCTAATGTTGGCTTGTGGAACAGCAAATGATTCTGCAGTATGCACTGACGGGCCCACTTATGATGGATTTACAAAGGGCTTTCTGATTGGCAAGTGTCAGCCATGTCATGGCTCAAATACACCCAACCGCTTTGGTGCTCCAGAAAATGTTCATTTTGACACACGGGACAAAGCCGTGGACCAAGCTGATGCCATTCGAAGAACAGTGCTTGAAGCACAGAGCATGCCGCCATCTGGGGGGGTGACTGAAGACGAACAGATCTTACTTGAGGCTTGGTTGGATTGCATTGAAGAGCTTTAAAAGCTGCAGTTGACGGTTCCACCAACACCAGTCCACTCCGCTAAGCTTTGGCTACCGGTCACGACAATATCGATGATGTCTCCACCCAAGACCGTCAATGTGCTATCGAGTTGGCTTGAATACAAATACGATTCGATAAATGTGCTCGTCACAAGCGAATGATTGTGCATTAATGAAACAGTGGTCTCTGTCTCTGAAGGTGGCCAAGTTTCTGGAAATGCACTGGAAGAGATTTCTTCGCTCCCCCTCAAGTCAAGCTGAATCGTACACTCTCCTGAGAGCGGTGCATCCCATCTCAAATAAACAGCGTTATCACCAGGGTGAAGTTGAACCGAATTGTCTCCAAGAACCACGGTTCGGGTCCTGCATGAATGGGCATAAGGATTACCACAGTTCATTCCGAGATCGAATGCAAGGTCCTGACCATTTAAGTCCGTTGAGAGCAGAACAGCATCGTAAATCCCAAACCAATCCTCTGGCCAACTGTTAGCAAAAAAATGCCATCCAGTGGCATTGATACGCGCATCACTGGGGTCATAGTAAGAGAAATCAAAGTCGTCAAAAGCAAGGTTATTCCAAGCGTCCTCACTGGTTAAACTGAAAGACTGTAGAGAAGTACTGTCTTCCGTCAACGCATAACCCATTTGCCAACAGTCCTGCTGACTGAGCAGATCATCGAAAATATTGTAGACACTTTTCACGGCACAAGAAGTGACCTGAGTGGTTGCTCCTATTGGATCAAGGGTATTTTCTCCATCACTCACAGTGAGCATACAGGTCCATTCGTCTTGAGGCTCAGTGTTGTTGTAGTTGATGGAGTCATCACCATATTGAAAAGTCTCGGTCGTTCCTCCGTAGGGCAAGCCGTTGAGTTCCCAAGAGAAAGAGTAGCTCAATGGATCACCATCGGGATCAATGGACTCAAGACTCAACACACAATTCAGATCGTCGTTCGTTCCAGTGTAGCTTCCGCCGAGATCAACCTCTGGAATTGATGGGGGTGAGTCGAGCACTGTGAGAATGTCTGAGATGACGGGTACACTGCTGAGAAACCCATCAGAAACAATGGTCTCCAGAATGATCTCGTCCCCTTTTGAAAAGCGATATTCTCCGTTCAATGTGGCGCTGTATCCGCTCTGAACATTGATCCCATTTACAAACCAAGTATAAATGGTAATCAGTGAGTCACCATCGTAGTCGGTTGAAACAACAGAGGCTGTAATGACATCATTGGTGTAGACTTCGGTGGGACTCAAAGAGACATCGCTTATTATCGGTGCAGAGTTGATTACAGTCACTGAAGTAGACTGGCTTGACCCCACAGACACATCATCAGTAGGCGTCACTGTACACATGACCACTGAACCCGCAGGTGTGGAGCCAGTGAAAGTAGAACTGGTTTCTGGATAAAGCACACCATCAACGGTCCAAGCGTAATCAAGTGTGACGGCATCATAATCGGGGTCGAATGGGGTTGCCGTGCAGGTAATCGCATCTAATGCCGTGGGATTGACAGGTGTAACGCCAATGTCCACAATCTCAGGCACCGTATTGGCCACTTCGACTGAGACTGTGCTGTCGACCATTAACCCTTGAGGATCAACACCGGCGACTTCGCAGGTGATGATGTCTCCTCGTAGTGCATTGTCCGATGTGAGCTGCACGGTTTGGTTAAGACTTAAAACGGTGGTCGTCCCTGAACCCACTCGAAATCTGCTCCACCGATAGGACTTTTCGACAGGAGATCCATCTGGATCTAGAACTTCTGCATCACAGACCAGTAGGTCACCTGCACGAACCCCAGAGTTGGGTTCGATGATGTGTGACACCACGCTGGGCTGACGGTTTGTCAAACCGACAGAAATGTTTTCAGAGGATGTCCCATCTTCATCGGTGGCTTCTACTTGACACACTATGAACGCATCAGGTGAACAAGTGTCACCATCGAGTTGAAAGTTCTCTCCTGTATGTAGGATATCAGAAAGGACACCAGCTTCTTGGACACGCCAATGAATGCTGGTCTCGATGGCATCTCCATCACGGTCATCTACATTGGCCGAGCAGACCAACAGACTAGAATTGGTCAATGGTTCGTTATTGCTTTCAATGAGAAGGTCACTCAGCTGAGGCTTGGAACCCAATATGCGAACACTGTCGGTCACCATCTCAGACAGAGTCGCACCGTCCGATGCCCAAACCTTAACGGACCAATCATCTCCCTTTTGAGTGAGGCCTTCTGGTATGAGGGCTTCATCGGTCAAATCCATATCGACAACTGTACCGTTTCGAACCCACTCAATTGCAAAATTTACTGGAGAACCCTCTGGATCAAAACCACCAGAGATTTGAACTTGAAGCTGCTCACCTGACATGGGTTCAAGGGGAACAATCTGAACTTCAGGCGGCATGGGTGCTGCATTAACGGTAATTTCAAGACGCTGCTGCGTGGATAACCCAGACGAGTCAGTTGCAATGATGACAGAATTATGAACACCTGCAGAAAGCCGAGAACTCACAAGTGTCAATGTGCCATCACTGTTTGGAACCTGTTCAGCCAGCAATCCTTCCCGATCACTGCTCCATGTTACCATCACCCCACCATCCGTAATCTGATCATCCCAAACCAATAGTTCAAGATAGATTGATTCTCCTTCGTTGATCAACCAATCATCTGCTTGAGAAAGGACCTCAAGGGTTGGAGAAAAGTTTTTGTTTTGAAACTCGCTGACACAGCCAAAAGTGAAAAGAGAATACAACATAGAAATGGTTCCAAAATGATGTACCTGAACGGTTCTAAATGCGTTCTTCCCGCCGACGGTATGCAGCAACAAACAAGAGCGGCAGAACAAGGGCTGCCTCAGCTGTCTTGTCGTCGGTTCGGCAGCAGCCACCACCAAGAACCTCATTGGTTGTTGAATAGTTGAGATCAAAAGATTTAAAACCTTCCTGAACCGCCCAGCCTGGGTTCTCGAAACCATCCCATTCGTATGCCCCAACCTCAGGATTAGACCCCGTACGAACAACTCCATTGAAATCATACTCAGGAATGTAGCTTTGGCCATCGACATCAGCGGCATCACGCAGTTGAGATGTTTCAGATGGATAGAGATTCCATGCCTCTACATCAATAAAATCTGCAAAACCATCGCCCACAATGTAATGCCCAAAGTCGATATCAAGGTTCAGGAGCTGTCCACACAAGACATTATTGGAAATAAAATGACCCACATACGGACTGATGGGTTCAAAAGCGGTGTCATTTTCACCTTCCTCCAAACCAACCAAGTGAACAGATTGTGCAATTGGACTGCAAATGGCATTGTTGGCAAGCACATTGCCACTTAGTCCACTCCAGTTGTTGAGGTATGCACCCCAGCCACCTGTATTTACGATGGAGTTGAAGGAGATGATCATTTGATCGTAGGCGTCTCGTCCAGGATCCTGAAAATGGATTCCGTGCTTAACAATATTAAATATGATGTTGTTTCGAAGCATCGCATTGCCTCGACCCACGACACCACTGCCGTTGATGTTCCAAATGGCATTGCCTTCTGCAATGTTCATGTCTCCATTTTCTGCAGAACCAAGATACAGACCATGCTGTTCAACATCGTAAACAACATTGTCCATGATAGTTGCGCCCTGCGTACCGTGGTGAAGGTGGATGGCAGGCTCACTTTCACCATTGATGCCATGAATCCAGTTGTGATTGACGACAATGGATTCCGTAAAGCATGCCGCATCTGGGCATCCGACTTCAATGGCGGACCCTACTAGGGTATCTCGAATCCGTGTGTCTTGAATGGTCACTCGGCGAGCTTCTCCGGTAATCAAAATACTGGAAGAAGGAATATCACTGATCACCATATTCTGAACAGTGATGTCCTCGCCGCCAGTCACGATGATTCCGTTAAAGGTTCCAGTTTCCCAATCTGAATCACCACCCAGCTCTAGCCCGTCTAGAACAACCCATGACGAGTCAACAAGTTGAATGCCCGCAGTGGGGTATCCTTCATCTCCAGGAAATATTACGAATTGGGCACCTGCCTCAGCACGAAGGGTAATGGGCGAATCGGATTGCCCAATGAGCGTCCACTCCGTACCCTCAAGGCTATAATTCCCTGGGGAAAAAATTAGAGTGTCGCCAGGGGAAAGTGCATTCACCGCCGCATTAATATCGTCGGACGAAGTGATGCTGACTTCAGCAGCAAAGGCTGCATTGAATAATGCAAAGAAAGTCATTGGCTTGAAGGTCCTCCAGTGTATCCACGATCATTTCGTGTGCCATCTATGTCCGCCCAAACACCATACCATGAGGGTGCCGTCGGCACATTGTCTGGTGGTCCGGCATTTATAATTGGCGATTGGGGAGCTGGCCTTAAATCGTCGTTGCTTGGGTCCCCATCATTTGAAAAATCAAGAAGTTGAGGGTCAGCCTGAATGTTGTCCCCATTGTCCTCAGTAATGCTAATGTCAAATGCATTCCCCGATGTCGTCAGAAAGGAAGTATTGTAAGCGACAGAGGTAAAGCTTCCAGGAGTCACAAAGAGGGCTGAAGGCCCATCGTTACCAAGAAAAACATTGGACCAAACAAAACTGTTGGCTGCATCTTCAGGTTCAACATAAACCGCTGCCCCCTCGTCATTGCTTTCGTTGGCGGTAAAGGTATTATTGGCAACCATCATCCCAGCCGAAAAACCGGTCAAAGCCACACCTCCGCCACTTCGACCACAGAAATTCCCCTGAAATCGAGATTGTCGAATATACGATCCTGGCTGATTGTGATTGAGAATGGAAATGCCGCCGCCGTAGAGATTGGCCACATTCCCCCAAAACTGGGTGCCTTCAATCACAATGAGTTGACCGGAAGTGGCTGCAATGCCTCCACCCGACTCGAGCGCACTGTTGTTTTGGAAACGAGTTCCATAAAGCATGCCATCACTCGCATCGAGCAACAAACCTCCCCCACGGGTGCCACTGTTAGACACAAACTGAGAGCCATAATCCTCGTAAAACCCAGAAAAAACCGACACTGCACCACCATCATCACCAGCGTTGTTTCCATTAAAATAGCAGTTCTCTGTACGAAGTTCACCGCTGGAAACCGAAACAGCACCTCCATCGCCCGTACTGTTGTTTCCTGAAACCCGAACGGATTCAAGTTCAACATTTCCGCCGATGGCTCGGATGGCACCTCCATCTCCTGTACCGCTGCCCCCAGTGATTGTAAGGTTGGCCAAACCAAGACGGCCGTTGTTGGTCACTTCAAATACCCGCCCCCCCAGCGGATTGCCTTCATCATCAACACCAACCGATATTGTCACATCTCCAGGGCCATTTCCAACCCCTTGAAAGTACAAGATTTCGTCATTGATGGTCATGTTCATGTTGTAAGTGCTCGGGAACAGTGCAATTGTTCTGCAGAAGTTGTTGCCCTGAGAGTTGAGTTCATCTATGGCGCTGTCAACATCAGAAAATGGGGCTTCCACACTGCCATCGCCATCAAATTCTGCATTGGGATCCACCAGAATCGGATAGGAAAGTGGGTCGTTGTCCAAGCAATCTCCGCCGGTCGTACAGGGCGAATAGCCGTCGTTGTCTTCATCGATGTCGTCTTCAAAACCACTGCAGTTGTTGTCAATTCCATCACAGATTTCAGGATTTCCAGGCCAAGACGCTGGCTCTTGGTCATCGCAGTCATTGTCGCACATTGAAAATCCATCTTCGTCCTCATCCAACTCGTCGGGAATAATGCCATCGCAGTCATTATCGAGGTAATCACAGATTTCAGTGGCACCTGGCCTTACTTGAGGGTTGAGGTCATCACAATCGCCATCACATAATCGAGAACCATCAAAGTCGCTGTCTGCTTCATCGTTGGGCACCACCTCATCACAATCGTTGTCAAGCCCATCGCAGATCTCGGGTGCACCTGGATAGATGGATGCATTGCTGTCATTGCAATCGCCTTCCGCTTCAGTCACCCCATCTCCATCGGCATCAATGGTAGAGAGGGCCCCTTTACCGGTCATGTCGACATAAATGATCGCCTTCTCTTCCAAAGTGGTTCTAATTTGAACCACGGCTTCTTCTCTTTGAAGTTCAACAGGGGTATACCCCATGGTGACGATCACACTTTCATCTTTCGACATTTCATAGGGCTCACCTCGTTCCACAGTCCAGATGTTGCCATCACCTTCAATGATTGAAGCCGACAGCACAGCAATGTCTTCATCGCCTGTATTGGTCAACATGACTGCCTGCTCAAGGCTTTCCCCAATTGGGATCTCACCAAAATCAAGTTCTGTCGCAGAGATCTCTAATCCCACATCTGTTCTTTTTGTTTCAGAGCAGCCGATAAACAGCAGCGGTAACCACGATGAAATCATCAATATTCCCCAGTCATTAACAATAATACAGCATACTATACCAGCCAAGATAACAGAATTGTCAGCCTATCTCGGCAAAAATTTGCTACATTTATTTGAATGACATCCGTATTGTTTCAACAACAGTACAGGTGCGTACACTTATGAACGGTTGGGTACCACAGCCACAATACAAAATGCTATTCAATAACAAACGGCTATTCTCATTATGAACATTATACTTCTACTTATATCAAATGGATGCGGAAGCAAAGAGACCGACAGTTCAGTCTCAGCTATTCCTGATGACACGCAAACCCAAGCGGAAGACACGGGTTTGGGTTGGTTTTCAGTCGATACCGCATTTGACACAGGCTACAATACCCCACCCGCAATGAACATGTTGGTCACCCATACAGGCGAGTGGGAATTAAGCCCAGCGGCTGGACCCTATCAAATTCTCATTGGTGAGATGAGCGTCCAAGAAATTGTGGTTGAAAATAATGCCACGCTTTGGTGTGACTTTCAAATTTCACTTACCGGTGAAGCCGATGGATTGGGTTGTCCAACCTGTGACTTTGGATTTGTGGTGGAATTTTATGTTCATGAGAATCCAAATGCTCCGGATGAAAGCGAAATGGACATGGACGAAGATCCTGAGTTTGCTTACACCATTAATGATTGCATGACACCTGATCTACCTGAGCACGAAGGGCTATGGCAGATGGGCTACTCAAGTCTTGAAGGCCTTATTTACCTTAACTATGAAAATTCAGGATTTTGGCTGCCTTGGTACCCCGCGTATCAGGTCAACGACTCCATTTATTTCGATTGGGAAACCACACTTGGCGTATACGGATTACCAGGCGATGACTAATTTGACTCTTCTCATCACGCTGATGGCGTGCCAAAATGACAAAGATGGTGTGACCTCTGAAGATTATGTTCCACCACAAGAATTGACTTTACCCGATCTCAGCAATATTGACATTGACTCCGCATTTGAAGAGGCCCTGTCAAGAACCAGGAGCATACAACTGTCTCCTGCTTGGAACGCCAATCGAGCCGTTCTTGAAATACGACATGACGGCTGCCCTGACATTTACGCAGGAGTCCCAGAAGACGCTGAAATGGAAGAAGGCGGGTTATCATGGAGCGATTTTTGCCGTACCGCTGGCGGCCTCGGTTATTCCGGCTTCATGTATTGGGGAGGCTCCATCAATCAATCAGGTAGCCCAGAGAGCCCCAATGGATACAGCCTTTCTGGAACCAGAAACCTTGGCGGAGAAGCCGTTGTAACAGCTGGAAATGACATCCTCTTTGAGTTTAGAGGAGAAGGCAGCGACAGTCTAAATCTCATTGAGGCAGCAGACTATCGACGCTGGACTTATTCCTCTACAATGAGAACCACACTATCAGGTTCCGAAGC
>JAYYJC010000121.1:0-10000 GCA_036146655.1 Myxococcota bacterium
GACGAACTTTTCCCTGGCAATGGCCATGTGCATGCCAAGCGAATCACCGCTGAACACCACCGAGCATCGATCGATGTGTTGAGCTCCCACCATTAAACCGTCCGATGTGGGGCTGAGCTCAGTGTGTTCAGGAATACGACCGTAAATTTCATTGTTACGGTTGGTGTCTTCCGGTCCGCCCAGCAAGAGAACAGGTTCTCCAATACGCTTAGAAATGGATCGAATGGCCGTGATCTGAAGGTCAATGTCCAGCGCCTTTAGTGGAAAGCCTGGACTGCAGCCGGTGTTAAAGCCCACCAAGCGTTTGGGAAGGTCATGGGTTGGAACCGTAAGCGTATAGGGCCGGCGCACATAGGGGATTTCAAATGCATCTGCGAGCATTTTTGGCTCGGTTTTTTGGTTGGAATGAAACTTAAGTTGGTTGTCTAGGCCAGTGTCATAGAGATAAGAAGCACCTTCGTTCAAGGGCGTAACAGTACCGTGTTTCGTGAGACCAAAGCCCCGTTTTTCGGTGGCGTGAAGCCGTGATGCAAGGGCACAGGACGCAAAGTCTTTGTCGGCATTGAGAAGCAAATCAATCTGCTCTGCTTCTAATCGAAGCTGTGACTCCCATTCAAAAGGGAGGATCCGATCCAGCTCTGGACGCCCATCGAGCAAGGGCAATGCCCGTCTTTGAGTCAGCCAAGTGATGTGGGCATCGGGGTACAGTTTGCGGAGCATTGGCAGAATGGCCGTGGCGCGAAGAACCGCACCAAGCGCACCCACATTGATGATGAGGATTCGTGGCCCTCCAACGGAATGGTGTGGACAGCCTTCGCAGGGCCGTTGAAACCGACAGGGCTTATAGCCAGTGAAATATCGACAGTCGCTGTGGTAAAGAGGCATGTTTAATGGCCGGTCGAGGTGTATCCTCGAGATAACCGATTCCACCACAGAATGCTGATCCCAAGCACTCCGAAACCAATCAGAGGCTGTGCCAAGTGCCAGCCGGCCAGCGAATCATGGCCCAAGAGTGCCCCCACCGGCAAATAGGCCAGCAAGCCCACCGGCAGAAGCGCCCAGCGAAGCGGCGTGGGAAAAATGGTGAGTGGGTACCTCGAAAAAGACACGGCCTGCAATAAGAGTCCACTGAAGGTGCCCGTGTGATGTGCGATAAATCCCAAGGCGCTCATTGAAATTAAGAGGCCACCCATTAGTGCCATACCGCCCAAAATGAGGAGGGGAAGCCACAAGATCACTAACAGAGTAACCGGATGCTCCAAGTGGCCTAAAATCATCATTGTGACCCCAATCAGCGCATTGCTGAGCCCCACTCCTGACAGTCTCTCTGTAAGCAATTGAAAGAGCGGGTGTATCGGCCTCAAGAGCAGGCGATCTAGGCCACCATTGATGAGATAGCTTCGATTGGCCACCATCACCCCCGTAAAGAGGCATTGTGCGAGCCCGGAACTGCATTCGGCCATGCCCCAGAGCCAGAGGCAGGCTCCTCGGTCCCATCCGGCAATGCTGTCGATGTGATTGAAGAGGGCAAAAATCAAAATCAAGCCGAGGCCACTCATGGCGACATCTGCAAGGAAGCCAATGAGGAGATCAATGCGGTAGCTTGCCCGACTTGCCAGCCGAATTCGCAAGAGGGCGCTGAGTTTATCCACCTTGCACCACCCAAAGCCGGACACTCCGCTGAAAGACCCACTGTCCAGCAACCAGCAAGAGGGCACTCCAGAATAGGGGTGTTATCAGTGTGGCAAGCTCGAGGCTACCGTGCGCAAGCTGCTGCGCTGGGAGATGACTTAGAGCTGAAAAGGGCAGAATTAAGGCGATGTCTTGAAGCCAGTATGGATAGAGCGGCAGAGGAATCAACGCCCCGCCCAGTGCGATGATGGAAAGCACCTTCAGGCGAATGAGTCCCTCCCCATTTTGAGTTAGCCAGCCACAGATGCCCACCAACCAGGACAGCGAAAATGCCAAAATCTGTGCACTGATGGCAAGGGCGCAGAGAGTCGCAAAGTCAACAAAGCGGATCGACCATTTAATGTCGGTAAACCACAGAACGCAAAGTCCGATGGGAAGAATGGAGAAGAGAAGTCTGCAAACCGACTGTCCGAGACTTTCGGCATACAGCTGAAGCTGTAGGCTCTGAGGGCGAATCAAGCGCGTGGCAAGACTGCCGCTTTGAAAGGCTTCATGGAGCTCAACATCGATTCGGGAACGGTAAAAAACGCAGATCAGCCAAGCCCCGATCACATAGCGGAGCATGGCATCATGAGTAAGGCCAGCGATGGTATTTTGATCGGTGTAGAGCGACTCCCAAAGGCAGATATTGAGGAGCATGACAATGCCTGCTCCAATCGTCGTGCTGAGGATCTCACCTCGGTAGGCAGTGGCCGTGGCAAAGCCGAGGCGAAAGCTCTGTACAAAGAGTCGGTTCATGGCATCAGCGACTTGAGAAGCTCTCCCAAGCGAAAAGGAGCATTGCTGATATTTTCGATCTGATAATCGGGATGGTTTCGCTGAAACATCAAAAGTTTCGACCAGCTTTCACAGCGATAGTGATCACCGTCCTTTTGTATCCCGTCTGTTTCAGGAAGCTCATGTGCACAGGTGAATCGAATGGGATGGCGGCCATATTGGGCGTGCAAGGCCTCTAGGGTGGTGTCGAGAATCAGCTGTCCTTCGTTGAGAATAAGAACCCGCTCGCACAGTTCAATGTCCTCAATGTCGTGTGAACTCATCAGCAGCGTGGCGGAGTAGCTGTCGGTATAGCGTCTCAAGCAGCCATGGAGCTGAGCCTTGGCTCGCAGGTCGAGTCCGATGCTGGGCTCATCAAGCAAAAGAATGCTTGGATTGTGGAGCAGAGCCGCAATCAAATCGCAGCGCATGCGTTGTCCAAGGGACAGCTGTCGGGTGGGTACCTCGATGAGATTGTTGGCTTCAAAAATTTCCGTATAGTGGGTTAAGCGTGTCTCGAAGAGTTCAGTTGGAATTTCATGTAAAGCCGCAAGCAAGCGGTAAGTATGTCTTGGAGACACATCCCATGCCAGTTGACTGCGTTGACCAAAGACCACGCCAATGTGGCGCACATGAGCCTGACGGTCTGTGTGGGGCTGCCGCCCCAAAATAGACAGTTCACCTGCCGAGGGCGCAATAATTCCACACAACAATTTGATGAGGGTAGATTTCCCTGCACCATTTGGTCCAACAAGTGCCACTCGGCTCCCCGCCTCAATGGTCAGACTGAGGGGATGAAGGGCGGTATGAGACTCAGATGCCCACAGGTTGCGTAGGCCGCTGCGCCGATTGTAATGTCGAGAAAGCTTCTTAATCGAGATCTGCACTGACATCGTCAGATTCAGGTTCTGCGTTTGAAGTGTCTTCTTCTGGAGCAGCACTTGGCTGAGAGTCTTCAGTTTGCTTCTTTCGGACTTTGATGGTGGACTCAGTTCTGAAGCCTTGATCTTCTTCACTTGGTGGACGGCTTTCTGTCGGTTTGCTTGTGAACTTACCGGATTTAATCATTTCAAGCATTTGCGCGGCGGCCGCTTCGTAGACCCCATATTCTGGTGCTGATTTTGGGGTGTACTGCATGGCGGTTTCAAAACTCTGCTTGGCACGGTCTGGATTTTCCTGCTTAAAGTAGAGGATGCCTCGAATGTAGTACTGTTCGTGACGATTCTTTTCAATTTTATAGGCTTTATCGAGCAGCCGCTCGATGTCGTCATGTGTATTGCTGGCAATCAGGATGCGCGCTTGTTGAATAAAGGCTTCCGCATTGTCTTTGCGCTTCAGTGAAGCACGAAGCAATTCTTTTAGGTTTGTGATTTCTTCCTCAGTCGCACTGTCGCCTCGTTTGTCAATCTGATCAAGGAGCACCTTGGCTTTGATTACCCGAGCAGAGTGATGTCCTCGATCGCGCTCTAGTGCTTCGTCGAGTTTTTCAATTGCGGCATTAAAAAATGCAGCAGACTGTGCGGTATCTGAACCGAGAAGTCCTTGGGCACGAAGGAGTTCGGCCTCTCGCACAAGTAGCACTGCACTGGGTGGACCAAGTGATCGGGCCATGTCAAAGGCATTTTGAGCTGCTTCCCAACTGTCCTGTCCTTGGTGCAGTAATATGTATCCCATCAGACTAAAGTTCTCAGGCATTTTTGGTTGGAGGTTAACTGCAACTGTGAGGGCTGCTTCTGCTGCGGTGGTGTTTCCAGCTTTGAAGTGTGAATCCGCCAATCTTCGATGTAGGGTGCCGCTATGGGGGAACTGTTTTACAGCGGCTTGAAGCACGGATACCACCTCTCCAATGATGCGTTTGTTTCGAAAGAAGGATGCTTCTTTGTGATACGAATCCGGTGTGGCACCAGATTCTCGAATTCTTTTGAAATGCGCTCGGAATGCATCGTTGTCTGCTTTTTGCAGTTGCAACAAGCGCAAATTGTGGAAGAGTGCATCGGGGTGATTGGGACAATCTGAATAGGCCGAATCAATCAAGGCACGCGCCACTCGAATGTTGCGTTCAAGAAGCCCTTTCGACTTTTCTTTGTCGCCTTTTGGAAGTGGTCGGTTCAAGATGTCACTAATGTTGCTGATAAGTGGATCGATAAACATGACATCGAGATTCCAACACTCTTTGTGAGCTCTGGCGTTTTGAAGCAATACATTTGCGGATTGAATGTATGCGAATGACTTAAGACTTTCATTGTTGCTATGTGCACCTTTGGCCAAAGACTGAAGTGTTTTGGCCACAACCTTCATATTGTCAAAGTCATACAGTTTGCGGTAAGGCAGTGTTCGACGCATCAGGGGATGCACATAATATTGACGGGCTCCACCGTGACCAGGAGTTTGCTCCAATACGCCTGATGCCAAGAGTGCGCTTCGCAACCGTCGATTGATGTCGAAGGCTTTGAGCACACTTTGGTCAGCTGGAAAATCCAGCAATGCCAACTGATACAGTGCTTTACGGGCCGGTTCATCGAGATTATGCTCGCAGCTGCGTAGGATCTTTCGGAGACCTTTTATGTCGTCAATGGTGTCTAGCAGCTGTTCTTCATTGCTGTCATCAAGTGCACTAAGATCTTTGTTGTCTCGCTTCGCAATCGCCACATGGCGTAAAGCCAATGGATGGCCGTGGGTTTGTTGATGCAAGGAATCGCCATTGCTTTCAGTCTGATCTCCTACATGCCATGCATCAAAGAGTTGTGGAATGAAACTTTGTTCGAGGCCTTGCAAACCCACTTCTCTTAGTCCATTCTCTGTATAGAGTCGGGGTGCAAGTGTACTGAGTAAAATGACCTTTGCATTGAGCTCATTGCGCAGCATAGATCCAACAATCAACTCCAGCATTCCTTCTCGGTAGAAATGGCCAGTCTCGTGTTCAAGTGTATATTCGACACCAGAAATGACAAAGACATGTTTTTCCAACGCATCAGACTTTAAAGTATTGATCACCAGTTCAACCAACTTTTTGGGAGAAGGGCGCATGCGGCTTTGCGGTCCTTTACGACCTTTGTTCGGTTTTAAAGCATGGAAGAGTTTGTCCTCTCCTTGATTTTTGGCAGCAATTGCGATTCGACCCATCAGGGCATCTGCACCAAAGTTTGCGCTGAGATTGAGAGTGGGAATGACGGTGAAATCATAATCAGACAGTGCCTGTTTTACGAGCCATCGCTTGCCAATGCCTGATGGTCCGTGAACGACAATGGCGCTTCCGTTTTCTTCGATCATGGCCTTAAAATCGGTCAGTTGACTTTCTCGTCCAATAAATTCGGGACGCGGTGCTTCAATTTTGGGTAAAGCAGCGCTTTTGCTTTGGCTGGGTTCTGAGCCTCTTCCAAACAATGCTGCACTGAGTTGATTGAGTGAGCTTGAATCTTGTGGAGCCTTTTCTGAAAATGTCTTGGCCAATTGTTTGGCCATGTGATCGCCTCTCATTTTCAAATGTTGAAGGTTCAACATTCGAAGCGCAATTGGAAATGCCGAACGGTTAAAAAACTTAGAGACGACCAGTACACGAACTTTTTGTCCGGTGGATTTTAGCAAAATTGACAACTGTTCAAGCCCCGCTGAATCGCTTGAGACATTGGGTTCGACAAGAACGACAAGTCCGCCTGCTGTAAGGTGCTTAAATGTGTCTTCTGTGATTGCTTCAAATGTTTCTGTGGCATTCAGAGCTGCCGAAGGCGCAGATAAATCTCGAATCAGGGCGCTGGATTCCCGTGTTAAAAATTCACTGCCAGCTACCAATGCACAGTTGTTTTGCCGAATGGCCGTTTCAATACGATTCATGTCTACCTCATAATTACGGTCTATTGTTCGAGACCAAAAATGGACAGAGGCCCCACCATAACCGGTTTATTATGGTCTGGCAATTTGGGATTTTTACCTGAATTTGTGTGTTTAATACCAGAATGAGATAGAATTGGTTACCTATTAAAGCGAAGACTGTTCAGCGCCACCCATTATCCGTCATGACCATATCAACCGTTGCTGGTTACGCCTTACAAAAGAGTTTGCCCTGCGACAATACTTTTATTGAGTATTGGACGGCCACAGGGCCAACGGGTCTTGCTGAAGTCTTTTTCTTTGATCCCGTGCTTTTGAAGCGGTTTCAGAGCCTTCCTGCTTGGGGGCCTTTTTCGACATGTTTGATTGGAGAGCAATCGGGAAAAGCCTATTTAGTGGTCCAAGATCCCGTAAAGGTGAGTTTGGTTGATCTTCAACCCGAGTTATCAAAGGGAGAACTGATCGGCCTAATGTGGCATGTCACCTCTGCATTGGCTGAAGTCCATGACAATGGCAATGCACACGGATTTATCTCAGCGGAGTTTATTGGCTTCAATGAAAGTGGTGAGCTCCGCATTCAACCAGATCCCAGTAAACTGTTTTACCAAGACACAGACACGACCAGTTCCGCCATCGCCACTGACAGTGCACTGATCGGTTCTGTATTCAAGCGGTTGGAGTTGTTGGATCAGAACAATCCCAGCATGCAGTTGTTGCATATGGGCCTCAATCAAGACCTCTCTCGTTTGCGCCTTCAGCCAGCCACTGCTATTCGGCAGTCCATCAGTGCGCTTGCGGCTCGATATCCGGACTGGGAGAAGCAACTGATCAAACGGTATGGTCCGGTCTTTGCACTCGATCAAGTGCCAAAGCCTGAGCAAAACTCGCGGGTTCGTTCGTATTCGTCTCGGCGACGAACCCCTTCAGTGAACAATGAACTCTGGAACTATAGTCCATATGAGCAAAATACTCGTACTCAGGTGCCTTCAGCTGAGTCAATGGGTCAGTATTTGCTGCGTGAGAGTCTCAAACAGCAAGGCGCAGCATTGACAGACATTGAAGACGAGGCACCCATTGAAGCGGATGCGCAGCAGGAAATCCCTTCAGCGCTTCGGGTTCAAGTCCCGCTCATTCCCACAAATAGCAGCGGCGATATTCCGCTGACCGCATGGGATGATGACGATGATGATTCAGATGATTTTGCGTCTTATGGTGGCGCTGTATCCATTGACCTTGGTGTTGCAAGTCCATTGTCTCATATGACGGTAGCCAATGTTCAACCTGTCCAGCCGTCTCCTCAAAAGCGCCCTAAAGTTGAGGTTCTTGATACGCCTGACTTTGAACCGCAAATGGCTCCAGTTGCTCAGCAGCAAGACCAAGCTGTGGTTCATCCAGCCAAAATTAAGGTCAAAATCGACAGTCCTGTAATGTCCTATGATGAGCCATTTCTCTTGTCAGACGATGACGACTCTCAAGATTTCGAAGACGATACCGCAGAATGGGCTGCTGGTTTTGCCAATGTTTGGAAAGCCGAACAATCTTTGATTGGAGAGCTTGATGAACTCAGTGAAGAAAGGCCTGTACCGACCCCTGAAACATCCTTACCGTCTGCGGAATCCTTGTCAGAAGCTGAGTTAATTGACTCAGAAATTATTGAACCTCTTGAAACAGATTACGAAGCCGACCACCTTGAAGATGTAGAACCACAAAGTCCAGTCATTGCGGTTCTCGAGCCCACAGATTCTACACCCCTAGATGATGACAACGAGCGCACTAAGGTCGTTGATTCTGACTCTGACAACCCTCTTCAAGATGCAGCAGATGCAGCGCTGATCAAGCCTTCAAATACCGACAATGAAGGACTTGCTGCAGTTGCCACTGTGCCTTTGGAAGAATCAGATGCGTCTGCCCTTGATCTAGAAGATCGCATTAAAGCAGATGTACTCGACAATCAATCTGTTGAGACAGAAATCACACAGCCCCTGGCATATGAACTTGTATCGGTTTCTCACCCTGCTGAAAGCCCAGAAGCTGACAGTGTGGTTTCAGACATGCCCGTTGGATTAACAGCAAACGCCGAAAGTGAAACTCTTGATTCTAACATGACAGAAACCGCCATTGTTGAGAACAATACTGAAATAGAGCCAGTTATAGAGGACTCCGAACCTGAGCGTTTAGACCCCTTGGCAAACGAGCTTGAATCGGTTGTTTCAATTGTAACGGATGGCTCAGACCGTGACCATGAACCGCCAGACATAAACACTTTTGAGGCTGGAAGTCCCAATTCGGATTCAATTGATGACAGTGTCGCAGATGATATTGCGATGGTGTCTGAATCAATTCCCTCTGATCAGAATACATCCTCTGCTGTTGCTGTTGAGAACGAGAACTCAGACACGGTTGAAGCAACCGATGATGATCAACAGGTCTCTGATGTATTGAGTGATTCGGAAGACAAAGATGACTCACTGGTTGAGACTGACTTGGATGTGCACTCTGTCCATGATGTAAAGGAATCCGAAGCTCCCGTCACGGAAGAGGCCCACTTAGATTCTGCCGAAGCCATAATCGAATCCTCCGAAGCGGACATCGTTGATTCAGAAGGTAAAGAAGCTGAGGGTGATTTGAATGTCGATGCCCCTGCGACACCACCTGAAGATCAGATATTGAATGCGCCTGAAACCGAGGCTGTGGAAACCATCGAGGATGGGGGTGATGGTCAAGAGGAGCCACCGGTTGATTCAGATAGCCTACCGGAACAAGAGATTGTTTCAGAAGAAGAGGTCCAGTCTGAATCTGACGCCAATGTTGAAGCCAATGGTCTTGATGGAGAACAGACAGATGAGACTGAGACCGTTGATGAGGACGAAGTTCAAATTGAACCCGTGGATGCAGATATAAATGTTTCGGTTTCAGATGAAACATTTGAAACCTCGGATGGAGCCGAAGACAGTGAATTGGTTGTTTCGAAAGACGATTCTGAAGTGGATGTCCTTGAAGGCAGCGAAGTTGATGAAACAGAAATTGAAGATCTGAGTTCCTCAGAAATTGAGCAATCTGAACACAGTGCTGCTGAAACAGATGTCAACGAGCAAGATGAAACGGTCGAATCAACGGTTCCTGTTTTGGTAGAAGTCGAAGTGGAGTTTGATGAAGGTGACTTGGACGACTCCGAAGTGGAAGCACCGTTAGAAAATATAACGAGCGATCCTGAGGATGTCCTCGTTGAACATCAAGACTTGGACTCCTCAGAAAGGTCTGCCACTGATGACGAAATACTTGAAGAGACCGTACAAACGCCCATCCTAGACGATATTTCAACTGACCATTCGGTGAAATTGATTGATGAATCCGTAGATGCAGAAGGGGAACAGCTCACCACAGTAGAAATCGAACCGGATGAAGTCCTCTCAAATGATGATCAATTGTCTGCTGAGCAAGCAGATCAAACGAGTGAGGAACCCCAGTACGATGGTCTCAAATTGGTTCCGGATGCCAAGTCTTACATTCAGGATCTCGACGCCGCAATACTCGATGGTGAGGTTGCAATTGCAGAAGTGCAGGAGAACAACTCTGATGGCACAATGGATGCGATTGAAGAGCTTGAAGTGGTGGTTGAAAACACTTCAACTCAGGTTTCGTCTGATCAAATAGACATCCCAGACCCTTCCGCTTCAGTGAACGAGGAGATTTCTAGTGCGGTGACCTCATCAGAGGCCATGAT
>JAYYJC010000122.1:0-10000 GCA_036146655.1 Myxococcota bacterium
TGAGCCAGAGCTCGACGAGGAAACAATCCGCCAAGCCCAAGTCAATTCTGATGAAATTGAGCAAGTGGTTATTGACGCCCCAGAACCTGTTGATGGCCCTATGCCAGAAGCGGCGACTGATTTTGCGGATGTCAATGTTGATGCCTCCTTTGAAGAAGTGTCCACCACGGAACCTGTGGCACAAGTAGAATCTGAATTAAAGGCTGATGAGACGGCAGAAGAAGTGGTTTCAGATGCGTTAGAGCGTCTTGAAGAGAGTGTTTCAGAGGCTGATGAACCCGCAGAAGAAATTGATTTAGACGCCCCAGAGGCTGTTGAAGCAGGTGTTTCAGAGACTGACGAGACGGCAGAAGAAGTTGGTTTAGACGCTTCGGAGCGAGTTGAAGCGGATGTTTCAGAGACTGGGGATACGGCAGAAGAAGTGGTTTTAGATGCGTTAGAGCGTGTTGAAGCGGGTGCTTTGGCGGCTGATGAGACGGCAGAAGAAGTTGGTTCAGATGCCTTAGAGCGAGTTGAAGCGGATGTTTCAGAGACTGACGAGACGGCAGAAGAAGTGGTTCCAGATGCCTTAGATCGTGTTGAAGCGGGTGCTTCGGAGGCTGATGAACCCGCAGAAGAAGTGGTTTCAGATTCGATACCGCCCCTGGACCCTGCGATTGATGGTCAGCCTGAAGAGCCGAACACCATTCTTGAACCTGAACGAACGACCGAAGACAAAGAATTGGACGATAATCCTAAAAAGGACACTGATTCAGTGGTCACCAAAAGCCGAAGAAAGAAGAAATCTAAGAAAAAGAACTCTGTTTCAAAAGGGTCAAAGTCACTTCCTTTTGAAGACAAATCTCGCAATGAACCCAGTTGGGCCAGTCTCGCCAATCAGCCACAAAGTATATCTAAAAGTGATGAGCTTGGTGCCGGTAAGTGGACTGAAAGTGGTCGTTCATCCGCTGAAATTGAACTTAGTCTGGGCTCCTCCTCCGTTCGTGAGTTTGAAATTGATCATGGTGGCTCTGCTTGGGGGATGATTATTGTAGCGGTTGTGGCGGTTGTGGTTGTTGTGGTTGGATTTTGGGCCATCAACCACAATGAAGAAGAAGCTGCTATGGACAGCATTGCCAATGTTGAAGATGTCATGGAAGCAAGGCCCAGTGTGACACGGACTGTTCGGATAGAAACTGAGCCTGAGAACGGAACGGTGATTTTCGATGACATTGAATATGGAAAAGCACCGGTCAGTGTCCCCCTACCAGACGATTACGATCAAGAGCATACCCTTTGTGTTCAATGGGGTGAAGACCGCCGCTCATGCCGTCAAGTTCGTCGAGGTGACTTCAGCGCTGGAACATATTACTTTGAGCTTAATCCCTAAAGGCGACCGCGTGGCAAAGCAACCAAGTCTTCTTGAGCAAGCCCAGCGCCTTCCTCAATCTCCAGGAATATACATCTTTCGGAATCCGAAAGGGAAACCGCTTTATGTGGGAAAAGCAAAAAGGCTAAGGTCTCGCGTGATGCAATACATCAATGGGCATGATGGTCGCGAAATGGTCTCTACCCTTTTGAGGCAATCAACCCAGATTGATATCACATTGGTTAGCAGTGACCGTGAAGCCTTGTTGGTGGAGTGTGGACTCATTCATAAGTATCGGCCTTGGTTTAATGTGCGCCTTGTTGAAGGAACCCAATTTTTGCACATTGGCATCGATCTTAGCCACGAGTGGCCACGGTTTTTTTTGGTTCGTAAACCAAAAAAACGAAAGCATACCCGATATTTTGGTCCGCTTCCTTCTGCCAAATCCGCACGCGAAACATTGACATTTTTAAACCGTAACTTTTCTTATCGAACATGTTCTGATCGAGAACTCAAGTTGGCAAAAAGACCATGTCTTGAACATCAAATGCATCGCTGTTTGGCACCCTGTGTTGACCGGTGTACTCCTGAAGAATATGCTGATGTTATTCAAAATGCGAGTACTTTTCTATCCGGAAAGAAAGCACCCTTGCTGTCTCAACTTGAAACAAGAATGTTTCATTTAGCTGAGAGTGAGCGTTTTGAAGAAGCAGCACGGATGCGTGATCTACTCAATCACATTCGTGAAACAATATCCAAACAAAATGTTTCGATACAAGACAAAAGCAATATCGATGCTTGGGGGATCCATCGCGCCGGCGTAGAAGGAGTGGTTTGTATTCTCCCCATGCGCAATGGTTTGGTGCAAGAAGCCATTCAGTTGCCATTTAAAAGACTTTTAGACGATGAAGATGCAGATATCGTCAGCAGTATGATCAGTACTTGGTACGGTGAGGATGCTGATATTCCAGCGCAAATCCTTCTCGGTGTCTTACCCACCGATCAAGACGCTTTAGAATCTGTACTCACTGAGTGGCGAGGTCGCCGTTGTAAAATATCCAATCCCAAGCGGGGGCAAAAAAAGCAGCAATTGGAGTTGGCACAGGCCAATGCTGAATCATCTTATTTGAGATCGACATCTGATCGACAGCGTCGACAAGGTATTCTGTTAAGGTTGAAGGAAGTTTGTCAATTGCCAAAACTTCCATTTCGGATTGAGTGTTACGACAACTCCAACATACAGGGAACGGATCCAGTGTCAAGCATGGTGACTTTCCGAGAAGGCAAACCCGATAAAAGCCCCTATCGCCGTTTTATGATTAAAACCGTTGAAGGGTCAGATGATTATGCCAGCATGAGAGAGGTCTTGCGTCGTAGATTGAACCGTGGTTTGAATCAACCGACTCAGGGAACAGGGTGGGATTTGCCAGACCTGATTGTGGTCGATGGGGGAAAGGGACAATTGAGTGCAGCCATCGATGTGATGATGGAATTAGATGTGACAGGCGTTGCTGTGATTGGTTTGGCAAAACCCCGAACTGAGCATGCGCGTGGAGATCTTCAAGCGAGTGACAAGATCATTCTTCCAGGACAATCGGAGCCCATTCGATTGCCTGTACACGACCCGGTTCTACGCATGCTTCAGTACATCCGTGATGAAGCCCATGACACTGCCGTGGGGTACCACCGCAAAAGACGGCAGAAAAGTCGATTGCGATCTCAGCTGGATGAGTTGCCAGGGATTGGTCCCAAAAGAAGAAAGGCCCTGATCCAACATTTCGGAGGGGTACGAGCTGTTTTAGAAGCAGATTCTGCTGCTCTGTCGGCAGTACCTGGAATAGGAGCTTCCATGGCTCATCAAATCCACAGTGCCCTTCATGGAGATGACAACAGTTCTGAAAGTTGATTGCTTGAAAGACTTTGAAACCCTGACCAGAGGATCAAGTGATCTTTGTCTATCAGATAGCCTTTTGGAGGGGCTCGTTCGGCCCAATTGTTAACCAGTTCGAGTGTGGGGTCTAACAGCACGACATCCAATGAAGGGTAGCTTGATTGGAGAAGCGCCGCATCTGCCGAATCCGCTGGAGTAGAAAAGCTGTTGTTGCCCAGCAGGAGGACATGCTGAGCCTCCTTAGGGAGTTCCTCAGCTTGTTCAAGCATTCGGATTAAGCCCATTCCATCTGCATTTCCCACCATAAGTAAGACCATTCCATTTTGGTTATACAAAGACCATGGCATGCCACTTGAGCTTGTGGCAGAAAGATTGGGTGCCTTGTCATTGGTATTCAACCCTTCTTCGGCATCTGATTGCTCTGGGGTGTTTTCTGTTTGGTCTTCGGGTCCGTTGCTTCCTGTATCGGCGGTGTCGGAATTTACCTCAGAATCTGTCCCATAGACCGCAGGGCCCCAAAGAACACTGTTGCCTTGCTCTTCGCCAAAACCCTTGTTGATGTCTTTGGAATTACAGCTCCACAGTAGAATGGCAACAATCATCTATTCTCCAATCCTCTCAGTAGTGTAGCCTCTTTTTTTCCATTGTGCGGTGTGACTTGCGGGGTGTTCAGGGCTTCCCCATGCCAAGCACCAAAAGTCGACGCCATGTGTAAGGGTACTGACTCCCTGTAGAATCTCACAGCCATCGTGTCTATCTCGAGTACCCAGGCCTGTTCTAGGTGAGATGTGCCACCGGCAGTCTTGACAGGATTCTATTTCTAATGCCAAGTGTCGTTCTGCTTGAAAGGAACGGTGGTTTCGGGCCGCTGTATCGAGTGCATGTCTTGTCCAGAGTCCCATGACCACAAGGCCTGCAAGAACGGCTCCTTTGAACGGAATGCTTTTAAAACGGCTCAATGTGAGCGCACAAAATGGCATTGCGATGACGGTCATAATGACTTGCATCCGCTGTATGGTGGTCTCTAGGCCGGCAATCCAACCAGCGACAGCCGCCGCTTGAGAGAGCCAAATCAATAGTAATAAAAGGCCCATCTCATGTCGTTTTCGGACTGCAAAAATCATGCTTGGGATGGCCAATAACCATACGCCAAGGGCGCCAGATTCGAAGGACTGAAATAGCCCTTTTTTAAGTTGGGTAAGGTAAATGGACAAATCCATTCGTTCACTCAATTCATTCCAGTCGGCATAGTCAATAGGGGAAGGGGCGTACCCTTCTAGACTCAATCCTTTTACTCCAAGCCAAAGCGCAGCCCCCCACAATCCAATCAGTGCTTTTCTGTCTCGTCTCCAAAGCAGGTACAGCAACAAGACTGGCCATCCCTCGTATCGGGTTAGGGCCATTCCGCCTGCCATTAAGTCGGCTATCCACAGCCTCTTTTGTGGCAAAAGGCTTGTAAGTGCAACGGCCCCAAGGCACAAGAAAAGAAATGTTCCTTCTTGGTAAAGGGTGCTCGACCAGACCGAAAATGGTCCAAATGCTGCGATTGGAACGGTATACCATCCCACCCGTTTCCCAAAGAAGTGTGTGCTAATCTGTACCAATGCCATGACCGATAGGCTGGCCACAAGTGCCAGCATGATGCGGGTCAGGGTCGGGGAATCGAAAGGGCTTGTCAACACAATGAGGCTTTGAGTTGCTGGAAGCCAGTCACGGATTAAAAGAAATTCTCTTCCAGCCCACCGTTGGAATCCATCAAAGGCAAATACACCCGGGTAAAGAAAAATCAGCAGCAGCCGACTTCCCAATGCAATTACAGCAGCGGCAATGGCTGCGGGTGCTATTCGAGCGGCAGGGTGCAAAATGTTCCAGTACGCTGGCCTTGTGTTTGCCAGGTGGCGCAGCCATCGCAGTTGGTTGAGCCATTCATACGCAAATCGTATCGCTCAATTTGTTGAACAGCCAAAATCCCATCGCTTGGCTCAGTGGGGCAGATGTTTGGATCAACATGCCAAGTGCCGTCGACCATGGTTGGACCATCTGTGATAATCATTCCCGAGACGCTCAAATCGTAGGTTGGACTGTCGCTTGGATAGATGGAAGCCACCATGTCCATGTAACGCATGGGATCTTCGCAATCATCTGCCAACAGACCGCAACTAAAAACCATGCTGTCCATTCGGAGAAGTTGATCGATGCTCCAAAATTGGAGTTGACCATCAAGGAACATGACGGTTTCATCGTCGATGGTGTAGTGAAGATTCTCAGCGGTGATGTGCTCTAGTACACCATCGTGTGTATCCGCCTCATTGGTGGTATCCATTTCGAAGCGGAGTTCCCCTTCAAGTCGGTGACCAGGTTGGAGTTCGCAGTCGCCTTGCCATATTTCAAGATTGTCGATGGTGTGAATGGTTGGACAATGGGGTGTCATTGGAATCTTTGCTCGAAGACTGTCTTCAAGATCAATCAGCGGCATTGGATTGGTCAGAGGTACTGTGCGTTGAAGAACAGAACTGTCCACCACTGCATTTACTTCTGCTGTGTCTGCTTGAAAGCAGGCGATCGTTGTTAGAATCATCCACATTGCATTTGCCTCTCTTGCTCTACATATGCCCCAAAACAGGACAAAAGTCAAGGCTACATCATGTGATATTCAGGACCTTCCCCAGCATTGGGTGGGACCCATTTAATGATTTGATAGGGATCTCTGATGTCACAGGTCTTGCAGTGAACGCAGTTTGAGAAGTCTACTTGCAGCTTGCGTTGGCCTTCTTTCTCTACCATGTTGTAAACCTGGGCTGGGCAAAACCGTTCGCAGGGATTGCCATACTCTTCAGTACAGCGAGTCACACAGTGGTCTGGCGCAAATCCCATGCTCTCAGGTTCTACTCGGAGGTGACAGGGTTGGTGTTCATCATGGATCGAGCCTGACAAATAGACAGCAGTCAATTTGTCGATAATGTAGCAATCGTCGTCATCTGCGCTCTTATAATGTGGCATGAGGTCTTCATATCGACCGGGACTTACCATTTTGGGCGGTGTTGCAAAAGCTTTTATGTTTTGAATGGCGGTATGGTCTTCGTGTGCCTTTCGAATGCTGCCTGCACCCAGATATTTGGCCATGCCATATCGGATCGAGCCAGCAATTAAGCCTGAGTTTGAGATGTCTGTATGGAAGTTCTGAGAGGTTTGCATCTCCTCACGAACCCATGAAGCGTCAATCCTCTTTTTATAGCCTTGCATCATCGATTCAGAGAAGTCCGATTTGAGTAGGGCTTCAAAAGCGGTATCGCCAGCAAGCATGCCTGACTTCATGGCAAGGTGGATTCCTTTAATGCGAACGGCATTTAAGAATGACGCTGTGTCTCCCACGAGCATTGCACCAGGCGCATAAAGCTTTGGCATGCAGCCCCAGCCCCCGACAGTGACTGCTTTGGCGCCATATTTGATCACGCGACCGCCTTTCAAAATCTCCTTCACCTTGGGATGCAGTTTCAGCTTTTGTAGCAGATATTGGACATCTTGCGATGGGTCTTTGGCATCAAGTACTGCGAGCAGTCCAATGCAGACTTGGTCGTTGGCCATGGAATAGATGAACGCTCCTCCAAAGGTGCCGTTGATTGGACCCAAAGAGCCCGAAAGGGGATAGCCAGCCAAAAGTGTGACGAATCCCTTGTCAACGCTGCCCTTGGGCAATTGGAGTACTTCCTTACATCCCATTTCATAGGTCATTTGGTTAAGGCCTTTGGTGAGATCAAATTGGTTTATAAGCTCTCTTGCGAGATGACCTCTCGGTCCCTCGCCAATTACGGTCATCTTTGCTTTGATGTCTGCGCCAGGCTCGTATTCTTCGGTGGGTTGATTGTGAGAGTCAATGCCATGATCCCGACAACGAACCCCGACAACTTGTGTTTTGTCATCGTTGTAGAGCAGTGACCACCCCGCAGTTGCAGTCAAGACTTCAATTCCACGTGACTCGCAGTTTTCTGCGAGCCATTTTTGAAATTTTGCAATCGAGATGATGGGTTTCCCCATGTCATGTAGCTCAGGTGGCATCGCAGGAAGGCTAAATCCGGCATTTTCGGTCAATACCAGCATTTGCTCTTTTTCAACCCAGCGCTCAACAGGGAAGTCAGGTCTTTCTTTCCAGTCCGGAACAAGCTCCTGTAAGGCCTGTGGATCCAGCACAGCACCGGACACACCATGTGAACCCACTTCGGAGCCTTTCTCGATGACGATGATACGAGGCTCAATGGGGTGAAAGTCGGGATCATCAAAATGGGCTTCATTGTGCATTTCAAATTGTTTGTGCAGCTGGATGGCACCTGCCAAACAGGCTGGTCCTGCGCCCACAAAACACACATCGCATTCAAAGGTTTCGCGTTCGATTTCTTCACCCATGGTATGAACTCCTATTGATCAGTCTATTATCTTTATCTAGCCGATAATTGATTGCAAGAGAAATCGCGAAATCCCATTGAATAGAGCCAGATCAGCCCCATAATTTGCCCCTTGAGCCTAATCAGAGTAATTAAGGCCACCTTATGCCGTTTTTAAAGGTGCTTTCTGTGAACAAATACCTTCTGTTTGCCATTGTGACCATCGTCTTGTCTGTGCTTGATCAAGCCACAAAGTGGTGGGTAATCGAAAATATTGATCTGTACACGGGCGAGATTTCTGTCATTGACGGTTTCTTTTCTTTGGTGCACACCAAAAACAGAGGTGCTGCATTTGGAATTATGCAGGGTCAAATGACAGTTTTTGCAATCTTTACAGCAATTGCAGCGGTTGTGATTGGACAAATGCTTTGGCAACTCGACAAAGACGATCGTTTTCAAAATATTGCATTGGCCATGGTGGCCTCGGGCACCATCGGAAATGGCATTGACCGACTTCTATTTCAAGAAGTCACAGACTTTCTTCGGATCTACACCGATAACCCTGAGTGGTCTCAAAAACTCTACTCAATCTTCGGAACCGCCGAGTGGCCAAGCTTCAATGTGGCGGATGCGGCCATCGTTGTGGGCATGATCATGTTTGTATTCTACTTTACCTTCCTTGAGAAAGACGCCGAAGACAGCGAACTGAGCGATGAGCCAGCGCCGAAGCCTTTGATGGATTAGTCTAATCGAAAGAATGCCTTTGCGCTTTTGCATTGGCTTGTGTCATGCTTTACCGTTTGTTCAACAACCGCCGTTCATCAAAATGGCGCAGCCATGTCTTCTTTAGGCGAATCCAAACCTTCGGCGTACACAGCAGAACCTCAAGCGAAACCGTCAACGGGATGTTGCTCCGGAATGGTGAAGTTAGTTAGAAGAAATATAGGGGGGTACGCTGTCGCAATGGTTGAGCTGCATAGCTGTTGGTCTTACAAGCACCGGTGTCTATTCCCACATCTTAGAACTATCCCAATTGGATTTGGTCACCCGACGGTCCATTCGGATAAAATTCACTGAATATCATCCATAGTATAGGCGAAACCGTGCTATATAACCCTCGCAATTTCATTGAGAATGCCATGCAAATCCGCTACCACACTTCTGAAGTAGAGCTCAATCAGCATCGATTCGCACTTCATTTGATACCGCATCTAAAGGAGAAGGCGGTTCAGATTCTTCAGCTTCGGTCAAAGCTTGATTCACTAGACGCCGATTTGTTGGGATGGGAGGCCTGGTTACGAACAGAGGGATGGAGTCCAAACGAGGATCTAAATGTATTGCTGAAGCACCTTGAAGGGATTGCGGCGTCTGCTTGGGGAAAATTACAACCATTGCACTACAATGCCACCGCATTAATCGATTCTTTGAAAACAGGACAGGCTCAACAGAAGCGTTATTTGCAGTCCAAAGTCAGACGCAATCAGATCGAAGCCCAGTTACAATCGGTCTACCGTGATGCCCATTTTTCAAAGTTATCACCACAGTCGTTGACGAATGGTGCACTTCAAACATTGGTTGATACACTCCAAAAACCCAAACCAGAGAAGCGAGTGTACAAACCGTTCCGACCGTCCAAACCGAAGTCTTTCCGTTCACCTGCTGTCGGCACTCGTTCTGAACCACCGCCGTCTCAGAAGCCGGTCCGCCAGAAGTCTTCTCTTCCTGAACATGTCATGGTGCCAGCAGGGCAGTTTCTCATGGGGGCCCTCAAAACAGATTCTTTGGCGAGGGACACCGAACGGCCTCCGCATCAAGTTGATATTTCTCATATGCTTTTGGTCATGAAGTACCCTGTAACGCAGGAACTTTACACACAACTCGTGGGTCAAAACCCCAGTCACTTCGAAAATCCAAGCGCCCCTGTAGAGTCTGTGTCATGGTATGATGCCATTTCTTTCGCCAATGCCCTAAGTGAAGCCAACGGACTTAAACCTGCTTACACCGTCAATGGGACACAGGTGAGTTGGGAAACGAGCGCTGATGGTTGGCGTTTGCCCACCGAAGCCGAATGGGAATATTGTGCACGCGGCGGTGCCTATCAATTGTACGCTGGCAGTGACACCATCGATTCGGTGGCGTGGTACACTGAAAATAGCAGTGCCACTGTTTCTGTTGGACAAAAGAAGTCCAATGGTTTCGGGATTTACGATATGAGCGGCAATGTTCTTGAATGGTGTTGGGATCGATGGAAGCGTGAGTACCGTAAACGTGCCGCTGTGGATCCCATTGGTCCTGATCAAGACTCAACCCGTATTGTGAGAGGCGGGGGATGGAACAACAGTGCGAGTCTGATGCGTCTGTCCGCCCGCAACAGTCTCAAGC
>JAYYJC010000123.1:0-17014 GCA_036146655.1 Myxococcota bacterium
CAGATATACGTTTCAATGGCCTTGGTTTCCGCTTGGTTCGTTCGGTTTAAGCTACTGCCACAGATTATAAAAACGGTCTGTCATTGTGAAGATGTGTCAATCTAAAAAAAAAGAACCTCGCGCGGCGAGGTTCTTAAGTGCGGTTGGCTAAACCGCTAAGCTGGAGGACAATACTCGTTTTATGGAGTAATGTTTAATTTGTTTACCCCAAATCGTTTTTTCGCCAAATTATTTTTTATGTCAAGGCCCTATTTTTTTCGACTTGCTGATTTTTCTGCGCTGATCCTTTTTGGTTTTTGTGCGTGGTTACAATTCAATGATCCGGATTCACTGCTTTGGATTACGCTTTATGGCTCAATGGCTGGGCTGGCATTCTGCCTGCTTATTCCAAATCTGATGCCATATGCACAGATAGCCATTCGGATTTTGCGTTTCGGATTGTTGCTGGCATGTGTCCTCTGGGCGATCATCCATTGGCCTTGGAATGAAGAAGAGTGGCGTGAAGTTGGAGGTTTGGGATTGCTTACCCTTTGGTTGTGGTGGCGGAATGCTTCTCCGGCCAACCAAACAGAGGCATCCGAGCTTTAAAGTAGCCCCGTGCGCCTTCTTTGATTCGACAATGATGATGTACCACAAGTTGTTCGGATTGATACATGCATTTTAATAGCCGTTGTGGGCCTTGAAATGAAATACTCACCACCTCAATCGATCCATGCTCGTCCTCAATGAACTCGAGTTGTTCTGGTCTGATTAAAAGCGTGATTAAGCCAGACATGGGCTGAGCCAATGCAATGGTTTGTCCAAAGAGAGTCACCTTAGAATCCACAGCTTCAACCGTTCGCAACTGAGTGCCTCCTGTCAAAGCGGCAACGGCAGGTGTCGCTGGATGAAGGTAGACTGACTCAGGGGTATCCAATTGCCCCACGGTGGTTCCTGCAGGTGAAGCAGTCATCACTGCAACCCTATCTGAAAGCGATAGGGCATCAGATTGATCGTGTGTGATGAAAATGGCACTTGCCCCTTCATGGGCCAAGATTCGTCGCAATGCATTCCCAAGTTGTTGTTTCAGATGAGAGTCCACATTGGCAAAAGGTTCATCGAGCAACAAGATTTTGGGCCGTGGGGCCAACGCTCGAAGCAAGGCCACCCGCTGCTGCTGTCCACCTGACAGCTGAGACGGAAAGCGATCGGCCAGAGAATCGATCTCTGCCAACTGAAGTAAGCCCTCTACCCGCTCGGTGGCATTGGGTTGGTCTTGAATCCCAAAAGCGATATTCTGAGCCACCGTCATATTTGGAAAGAGAGCGTAATCTTGAAAGACCATACTAACGCCTCGTTTAGCGGGATCGATGAGACTCTTTCCGTCTTTCACAACGGTCTCGCCATGAATTTGTATCTGTCCTGTGGTGGGCGTGATGAGCCCTGCGATGGCTCTAATGAGTGTTGTTTTGCCGCAACCGCTGGGTCCCAGAATGGCCATGCACTGGCCCTGATCAAGTGTCAATGAAACCGACTGGAATACGGCATTGTTGCCGTAGTGATGACTCAGTTGCGTTACTCGAACGGCCTCAGGCATGTTGATGTCTCCTTAAGGAAAAGGCGGTCAGTATAAGCGCCAAACCACATAGCAGGAGGGCATGGCTCCCTGCATCTGCCCAGATGGCTTCATTATATCGATCCCAGATGCGAAAAGCGAGGGTGCGTCTTCCAGTGGCGCTGCCCAGAATCAGAGTCACCGGCAACTCTTTAAGGATGGCGAGCATGATGATGATTGCCGCAGACAGTATACTTGGCTTAAGGATTGGAAAGGCCACCTGCGAAAACCAACGGCTGGGTGATGCCCCAAGCAAAATGGCGCCTTCACGAAGCCGTGGATTCATTTGTTGTATGCCAGATAGAATAGGCCCATATGCTTCAGCGAGAAATCGCATGGCATACCCGAGAAAGAGCAGAACACCTGAGCCAAGAACCATCGCATACCCTCCCTCAATGCCTTTGGTAAGCCGCAGGGTCACCATGAGGAGCCCAAAGGCGAGTAGGACGCCTGGAAGGGCGCTGGACAGATAGACGGCCTGTGGCAGCCATTTTTGGTCGGTGGAGTTGCCTGTTCCGGTCAACCATGCAGCACCCCATGCCAATACGAGGGTGAGCAGTGTTCCGATCACAGAAAGCAACAGTGAGTCCCAGAGTGCACCCAAAGGGTTTGTCATGGGGTCCGTGGCATTCAATACCCATTGACTCAGTTCAATGAGGGGAAGTAAGACACCCACAAATACAGGCAGGAGTTGTAGGGTCGAGGCCACCGCAACCCACGGCTTAGACAATGGGACACGGCTGGGTTGACGGACCTGAGAGACTGAGCTTGGTCTAGCCTTGCCGCGCAGCCGATGGGCCAACAGTAAAACAGGTAGGGTGCTTAGGATTAAAAAGCAGCCGAGCAGAGCAGCTTGCAGGAGGTCCTGGTTTTGGACGGACTCATACAATCGCCATGTCAGTACAGGTACATTCAGCATGGCCACGGCACCAAAATCACTAATGGCATACAGAAATGCGATTAGCATTGAAAAAGCCATTGCAGTTCGCAGTTTTGGCCAGAGGATCTGGCGAAAGATTCGCCATGGTGTGGCACCCATGAGCCGCGCGGCTTCCTCCTCTGATGCAGATCCGTTGACCAGTGCACTTCCCACGACCAATTGTGTATAGGGCGTACACACCACGATGAGACTCACTGCCGCAACGGCAAATCCACCCTGTCCATTTAATTGCTGGCGGAGTACGGCTGCCAAGATGTAGCTGGGCATTGCCAAAGGCAGAAGACTAAACCAATGGAGTAGTCGCACGGCTCGGAATTGAGCCCTGTGTCCAATCATGGCTAAAATCAATCCATAAAGGCTCGATCCCAATGTGACGACCGTGGCCAACGCCATTGATCGGACCCACAGCACGCTGAGGCCGTGGCTTTGGATCAACTCATTCCAGGACGCTTGGGGCAAGCCAAAAGGATTTGGGGGTGGGCTCATCAGAAGCAAGGCGATGCCAATCAAGGGCAGCAAGGCCAGTCCGGCAGCACCCCATCCCCACAATCGACCGAACAGACTCATGTGGTGCTACTGGATTCCCAATGATTGAAGCAGTTGCCTCGTTGGACCAATGTCAGAGAGGTGTTCTTGCTTGACATCTGCCAACCATTCGACATTAAGCGCAGGTACATCCGAGTGGGTAAGGATACCAGGCCGTGTGGGATACTCGAAAGTGTTTTGTGCAAACCAGTTCTGAGCATTTTCAGAAAGCAACCATCCAATGAGGCGTTCTGCATTGGATTTGTGTGTGCTGTGTGCTGTGACGCCGGCACCTGCCAGCATGACAATATTTCCCGCATCCTTTTGAGGGAAAGAGTAGTTCTTTGCTGATGAATCGGCCTTACCGAGTTTGTGTAAGTAATAGTGGTTGACCCAACCAATTTTGAGCTGACCAGCGTCTGCGGCCTTAACCTGTGGCGAATTTTTAGGATAAACCGCAGGGGTGTTGGATTGAACGCCCTCAAGCCAGGTTTTGGTTTCTTCTTCACCCCATAGGTGTCGCAAAGCAGACACATGGGCTTGGAAAGAGCTGTTGCTTGGCGCCCAGCCCAACATGCCTTTCCATTTGGGGTCTGAGAGTTCCTTGAGACTTTGAGGCAGTTGGTCCTTATTGAGTTGGCTGGAGTCGTACACCAGTGTTCGTAGCCGTCCACTGGTACCAACCCAAAGGCCATTCTCGTCCTGAAAATGGGGCGGAACGACATTAAGTATCTCAGTAGAAAGGGGTTGAAGTCTTTTTTGTTGAGCAAGCGCTCCTAAGTGGCCTGAGTCCTGTGCAAAAATGACATCGGCAGGACTTTGGTCGCCTTCTGTGAGGAGACGGGTCACCAAGTCAGATGTACTTCCGTATTGCACTTCAATTTCGAGTTCAAGATCTGTTGCGGCTTGTTTGAGCAGATCATCAACCAGTGCTTCTCCTCGCCCAGAATAGATCACCAATGTTGTATCACCCTTTTCAACGGGCGAAATGTTCTGTTGGGGGTCTGAAGACTTTATTGGCTCATTGGACTGATTACATGCCAATATTAGGGCGATGATCATTGGAACTCTCCTGTTCAAGCATCCTCAATAACACAAATCGATTGGTACCGAAAGAACAGTTCGGTCATATCCACAAAATGACTGAAAAATCAAAACAAAGAGAAGAGACACGGCATTCTCTTCTCTTTTCTGATTTTTACGGGAGCGAAGCGCTTGTTGAAACAACTCACCCTCGCCCATTTGAACTCAGCTTAGGTTTACTTTGCTGCAGCCGATCCGTCATTCTTTGGTGCCGTTTCTTGCTCACGTTTCCGAACAGCAATTCTGCCATTGCAAAGGTCCATCCCCAACTCTCTCTCCGTTTGTGCTTCAAGGTGAGCAGATGAGACCTCAGGGAGCAGTTCGGCGTCATCAACCAGTTGGCGTGCCAACTTTCGTGCTTGCGCATCTGAGTTTTTGGAAATGTCAGAGAAGAGACCATCGACAAATATGGTGCGTGAGTGAAGCCAGTACAGAGCACGGTTTGTGTCGACTGTGTTGCCAGATTTGATGGCTTGGTGCGCACGTGAAGCAACCAATCCCATGACGGCTAATTCTGTTCCAATGTCCACAATTCGAGCCAGAATCAGTTGTCGCATTTCGAGTTTTGGACCTTGCTTAATCATCTGGAAGAAGAGGGTACGGGCCAGTTTTTTGGTACGACGGTCAATGGCTCGAAGGTGAGGCCGCAACTTTGAATCAAATTTGGAGAAGGACCGGAATATGGATGGCACAAGAAGTTTTGGTATCCAAGTCGAATAGATCCCAGCACACTTGATCACAGTTTTGATCTTTTCTCCCATTGAGGCTTTTCCAAAGAGAACGCCGGCATTTTTGAGATGCCAGTCGAGTGCTTCACGAGCCAAAAAGAGATGCATGACATCGGTTGTACCTTCAACAATTCGGTTAATTCGGGCATCTCTCAGCGCTCGTTCAAGCGGAAAAGGGTTTTCGCCACGCTCTTTAAGCGAACTGCCTTGTTCATAGCCCCGTCCACCCCGAAACTGAAGGCCTTCATCGGTGATTTGCCAGAAAAGTTCTGTGTTAAACATTTTGGCTGCAGCAGCCTCCATTCGCATGTCCTGTTTGCCTTCGTCCGATAGAAATGCACAGTAGTCAGACAAGGTTTCCATGGCGTATGCCCCAGAGCTAATTCGAGCGAGTTTGTCTGCACCAGCCTCGTGATCTCCGATTTTTTTACCCCACTGTTCACGGGATTTTCCCCATTGAGCGCAAAACTTTGCAAGCTCAATTGTGGCAGCCGCTGAAACCGCTGGAATGCTCAGGCGGCCATCGTTGAGGGTCGCCAATGCAAGGCGAAGACCACCACCTCTCCCACCAATGAGATTTTCGGCTGGAATCTTCATGTCTTTGAAACGAAGTAAGCCATTTTCGATGGCTCGAATGCCCATAAACCGGCACCGGTGAAGCACTTCGAAACCAGGGGTATTGGTTTCAACAATAAATGCAGAGATCTCATTGATGGTGCGGCCTGATTTTGTGGTTTTTTCGCCTGTTTTGGCCATCACTATGATCAGGTCGGCCACGACTCCATTGGTGCACCAGAGTTTTTCCCCATTCAGGGTCCAAGTGGTGCCATCCTCTGACAGGGTGCCAATGGTAGCCATATTGGCTGGATCTGAACCCACATTCGGCTCAGTGAGTGCAAATGCGGATACGGCTCCTTCGGCAAATCGAGGGAGGAACTTCTGCTTTTGTTCAGGTGTTCCGGCCAACTTGAGGGGTTGAGGCACGCCGATGGATTGGTGTGCCGAAAGGGTGGCGACGGTAGATGCACAGTACAGTGTAATCACACTTAGAATGCGCATGTAGTTGGTTTGAGACAATCCAAGGCCACCGTATTCTTTGGGAACTTTAATGGCAAAGAGTCCAAGTTCTTTCAGGCCTCGCCAAACATGTGCCGGAATGGTCTCAGTGCGATCAATTTCTTCTCCATCGAGGTTTTCGTCACACCATGCTTTGACTTTGGCACAAATTTCATCTCCAATTTTGCGATCAGCGGCTTCCTGTTCTGGGTAGGGAAATGCCATGTCTATATCGAAGTCACCAACGAAAATAGAAGCCATGTACGATTTTGATTTCCATGTTTGCTCTCGGCTCTCTTCTGCAACTGCAATCGATGCGTCTTCATTTTTGTTTCTATTTTTATTTTCAATCATGTGATTATCCTCGCACTTAGTTTTTATGAATAGCCATTCAGTTTTTCATAATTTAAGTATAGCCTAAAACTGAGTGAATGCTCACTCAGTTTTTTTTATTTGATTATTCAGTGCATTTTCTCACCTTTAAAGTCTATTTTTTTTGCTGTTGATTTCAGTCTAAGCGCCATAAAAATATGGCCATTGAAATGAAACATTGGACAGTTCAGCAGTTGGCCGTCGATTTGTGTAGGATGAGGTATGGGCTTTAACCAAGGACTGTGACCAACCATGCCTTCCGAGCGGTTACTTCAAATTCTTTCTCAATATGGTGCAGAAGACGACCTTAAAGACGCTGTGTTGGCCTATTGGAAGGAAAACGATGCGCACAGAAGTGGTTTTCATTTTTCTGCTTTTGACACCACCATGAGCGACCCCAATAGCATCACGCCGTTTGGTTCTGCTAAGACGGATGGCGATGAAGATTCCACGATGCCAATACCTCGTAAAGTACGCAACGAAGAGGTTTGGATAGGACCATACCGCTATGTGCGTCGACTCGGAAGTGGAGGAATGGGCGAAGTCTTATTGGTGCATGATCCAAAGATAAACCGCCATTTGGCGATGAAGATTATTCACGAAAGGCTGGTTGGTTCTCAGTCTCAATTGGTGCGCTTTATCAAAGAGGCTCAGATTTGCGCTCAACTTCAGCATCCCAATATTGTGCCCGTCTATGATCTGTCTCGGCTTGAAGATGGGCGTGTGTATTTCACGATGAAAGAGATAAAAGGGCGTTCTTTGAGCAAGGCCATCAAGGCCCTGCATGCGGCAGTTCGAGATCAACAATGGCCTGAAACAGGGCTCACTTTTCCACGGATGATCGACATATTTTACCAAGTATGTCAAGGTGTGGCATACGCACACTCTAAGGGCGTCTTGCACAGAGACATTAAGCCTGAAAATGTCATGCTTGGAGAGTTTGGTGAAGTGCTGGTGGTAGATTGGGGAATTGCAAAGATTCTCAATCAGTATGTGCCAGCAGATGCCGAAGAGAGTATTCAGACCAATGACACCCAGTCCGAACAGGTGATTACTCAGGCCGGCATGGTTGCTGGAACCCCAGCTTATATGGCACCGGAGCAAGCACGAGGGGAAATCGAAAACATCAGTTTTCGAACGGACATCTACGCCCTTGGGGCCATTCTTTATGAGTTACTCAGTGGCAAAGCCCCATATACAGGCAGTACAACAGACATTCTTAATCAGGTTTTACTCGGCCCTCCCGAAGCCATCACAACATTTTCTGACCAGCCAGCCATGGACATTGGGCTCTTGGATTTTGCACCTGTTGAAAATGTGGGACTGCCCATTCCGGATGAACTCATCACGGTATGTGAAAAGGCCATGCAGCGCAACCCAAAAGATCGGTTTGAGCATGTTCAGGAAATGGTGGACGCCATTGGCGAATGGTTAGATGGGTCAACCAAACGAGAACAAGGCTTGTCTGTATTGTCTGAGGCCCATGAAATTGAAGAAAAACTAACTCACCTTCGACAAGATGCGGCTCGATTAATGGCAGAGGCGGCCAGCGAACTTAAAAAGATTCCAAAGTGGGAAGATGAAAGTCTGAAAGGTCAATGGTGGTTTAAAGAAACCCAGGCGGCCTTAAAGTCCATTGAAGCCGATCGCCTAGAAGCCCAACAAGAGCAGCTTTTACATGCCGCACTTACACACAAAGATGATCTAGATGAAGCACGAAGTGCCTTGGCGTCGTATTACCGTCTGCGTCATACACAAGCAGAACAACACATGGATTCACAGCGGGCTGCCTTTTACGCAACGCAACTGCAAACCCATGTTGAAAATCTACCAAATGGCCACCCCAAGCGCAATGATTTCGTCAGTTACCTCAATGGTACAGGTGCCTTATCTGTTCATACGGTGGAGTCTGGTGTTCAGGTCTATCTCGAGCGGTATGAGGCCCACCATCGACGGATGGTCCCCAAACCTTTTGCTGATTTGGGGTGTACGCCCATTGTGGCCTTTCCACTTGAAATGGGGTCGTATCGATTGCGCCTCATTAAGCCTGGATTTCATGAGGTCATTTATCCCATCCACATCGCTCGCAACGCCCATTGGGAAAGCCGAGATCCTGATGGAGCTTTGAGGCCGATTGTCCTTCCAAAGTCTGGAGCCATTGGGAACAGCGAGTGCTTTGTTCCGGCTGGATGGTTTTGGGCTGGTGGGGATCAAGAAGCGGCTCAGCCGCTCAGCCGTCGGCGCATATGGTTGGATGATTTTGTGATGCAACGGCATCAGGTAACCAATCATGAATACCTTCAATTTCTCAACAGTTTGGTACAATCGGGCCAATCTGATTTGGCCCGCCGTTATGTGCCAACGCAGCGCAATGGCCAACTGGGGAGCCCGAGCTCGACAGGCTATGGCATCAACTCTGACGGTCAATATGAGCTGTCCTCAGACATCCAAGGAGAGGTTTGGCAGAGCAATTGGCCGGTGGTTTTGATCGATCAAGAGTGTGCTTTGGCATATGCCAGTTGGTTTCAGTCCCAATCATCTCATAAATGGCGGCTTCCATCAGAATTGGAATGGGAAAAGTCCGCCCGTGGTGTCGACGCTCGCCTGTATCCATGGGGCAATGGTTTTGATGCGAGCTATTGTTGTATGCGGGACTCTCACATTGGTTCAGCCAAGCCTGCTGAAGTAACGGATTTTCCCATTGATGTTTCGGTGTATGGGGTTCGAGGACTCGGAGGAAATATTCGGGACTTAACGGGATCCAAATGGCGAGATGATTGGGATGAGCCCGAGGATGAGACAGTGGTTTATCGAGGTGGAAGCTTTTTCTTTGTTGAGCAAGACATTCGCTCAGCGAGTCGGAACAGTGACCACCCGAACAATCGGCACAAAAGCATCGGTTTTCGCTTGATCCGATCTCTTTAATGTAAGTTATTGATCCAGTGTGGGGGTAGAAGGCTGTCTGACATTGAATGAATATGCAGAGACGACAGCGTGTGGTTGCTTGAATAGAAGGGATGCAATTTGATCTGAAGCAGTCGTTTCTATCGGGTATTGAAAATCCAGAAATCAAATCCATGGGTTCTCAACCCCATTGATTGGCGATCTTTCCGGTCTTCGCTCCATTAAATTACCGTAAAACAGTCTGGTGTAAAAGGCCCTCAGTGTCGTCATAATGGATGATTTATTGTTCAAGTCAAGGCTTCACTTCAAAGATCATGCAGGGGTATGCTATGATTTTAGCCACAGATTTTTTGTCCATTTAGAGGTGAACCATGTCCGAGCCCAAAACAGAAACCAAAACTGCAACATCTCAAAAAGAAGAACTCGAAGCCCTTCTCAACAGTCCGAGCCATGAAGTGGATAGTCTCGAGCGCATTCTCAGCCAATTGCCAGACGCCGACCGCAAAGAAGCCATGAGAATCCTCTATGGCGATCTCCCTGAGACCATTGCCATTCCAAAAGAGATTCAAAATATTGCCGATGCAAAAGATTTTGAGATTGCCGCCTATCGTTTTGTGGCTGCCAAAGAGCAACGCCGAAAGCCTCGTGTTGTTCGTATTGGAGTTATCCAAAATCAAATCATCGAGTCGACTTCCGCACCAGTAGAGGTTCAATATCAAGCCCTCGCAAATCGCATTGCCGAGATCATAGAGGTTGCTGGTGCGATGGGCGTCAATGTCCTTGGGCTTCAAGAGGCATGGACCATGCCCTTTGCCTTCTGTACACGCGAAAAGCAGCCCTGGCTTGAGTTTGCAGAACCAGTCGATGGTCCGTCAACGCAATTTCTTCAGGGTCTTGCCAAAAAGCACAACATGGTCATTGTTTCACCCATTCTTGAGCGTGACGATGCCCATGGTGGAACCATTCACAATACCGCTGTGGTAATTGGAAACCGAGGCAATATTATCGGGAGTCACCGCAAGAATCACATTCCTCGAGTGGGCGACTTTAATGAGTCAACCTATTATATGGAGGGAGAAGATGGTCACCCTGTGTTTGCCACTGAGTTTGGAAATGTCGCCATTAACATCTGTTACGGCCGTCACCATCCTCTCAACTGGTTGATGTTCGGTATTAATGGGGCTGAAATTGTCTTTAATCCCTCTGCAACGGTTGGTGCCCTCTCTGAGCCGCTCTGGCCGATTGAAGCCCGATGTGCAGCCATTGCCAATAATTATTTTACGGCCAGCATTAATCGAATTGGCACCGAAACATTCCCCAATGCCTTTACCTCTGGAAATGGTGGACCCGCCCACCACGACTTTGGTCATTTCTACGGTTCTAGCTACATTGGGGCTCCAAATGGGGCGCGCACACCTGGACTGTCCCGTGTGAGAGATGGATTGCTCATTAGTGAAGTTGATCTTAACCATTGTCGCCAAGTGAAAGATGTCTGGGGCTTTCAAATGACACAGCGTCTTGAAGAATACGGAAGAGCCCTGACCGAAGCTGCAAAGCCGGGATTTAAGCCACAAATCATTCGTGACACAGGAAAGTAATTGTTGATGTTGTTTTCTGTCTTTTCGGTATTGTTCACAAGTTGTCAGGAGTCCAAGTCATTTCCTGACAGCGACGATCAGGTCCCCTCTAGTCCTTCAGACAGTCCTGTTCTTGAGGACAGTGCGGTCCCATTTGAACCAGACGATACAGCTGAACCCACTGATCCCATCTATACCTCTGATAAGGCAGCCACTCAGTCGATTGATTTTGTGTACAATCGAAACATGACCAATGGCAATCCTCTAAAAGGATTTGTAACGAGCATTGAAAACTGGGGACAGCCCGCCAATGATTTTCCGTTGAGTTTGGAGTTTGCTTATGTGCCGCTTTCTGCGTTGGTGGTGAATGCGGATCAATATGATTTTGAAAATGGATTTGAGCCGCTTATTGATGCCTCGGCGTCCCGCAATCACCACATTATACTTCGGGTTTATATTGATTATCCCAATCTCAACAGTGGCCTTCCAAGTTACCTCAACGGTGTAATCGATTGTGAACCCTACAGCGATTACGGTGGGGGTTGTTCGCCAGACTACAGTGACCCTGAACTTCAGTCTGCAATCCTCAATTTTATTTCGGTATTTGGGTCGGCTTATGATGGTGATCCTCGGATTGCTTTTGTCCAACTTGGTTTGCTTGGATTTTGGGGGGAGTGGCACACCTATCCCCACACGGACTGGTTTCCGGATGACACTTTTCAGCAGTCAGTGATTTCGGCCTTTGATGAGGCCTTTGAGGTGACACCTCTCCAGATTCGCTATCCCTCTCAGGACACCCCCCAGCGAGACATCGGTTTTCACGACGACAGTTATGCATACGCAACGGTTGGATCAGTGGAATGGTTCTTTTGGAACAGAGTGCTTGCGTCTGGCGCTGAACTCAATTGGATGCGGGGCCCCATGGGGGGGGAAGTTTATCCACCTCTTCAAACCGCTCTTTTTTCGGATGCCTATGCGGTTGATACTTACAGTCAAGATTTTGAAAGCATCACAGATACTACGCATGCCACATTCATGTTGAACTATGCTGCATTTAATATGAATGGGACAGGGTATCAGGGTGAGCAGCGGAATAGGGCGGAGCAAGCTGCCATGCAGATGGGCTACGAATACACTCTCGAACAGGCTGCCATTGAAGCGTCCGGACTAAATGGGGACACTGTGGACATAACAGTCACCGCTTTTATTCGTAACACTGGTGTTTCACCATTTTATTACCCATTAAGTCTTGAATTGACAGGCATCGAAACCGGTGAGGTATTGCACGAAATTCCTGGAGTCGAACTGTTATTGCCTGAAACCGAATCCACAGCGCTCGTGTTTTCTTTAGAAGACATTCCGGTTGCTGACATCAATCAGAGCTACGGGCTAATGCTGAAGTCTGACCATCTTTTGCCGCAGCAGCATATTCGTTGGGCAAATGAGACACAACAAGAAGGGCAAATGCGGCTATCCCCCTTGTTCCAATGCATCTATGCCACGGAGAGCATCTGGCCCGGGCAGGAAATTCAGGCCAGCAATGGACCATGCACATGTGATGTAAATGGAACTTTTTACACTTATTCGGGAGAGATCTGTCAACTCGATTAGCGGTTTCGGCGTCGCCGTCTTCGATAATTGGGTTTTTTACCCTTTTGGCTTTTCTTTTGGGCTTTTTTGATGCCTTCATTTCGGCAGATGATCATTTTCTCAAAAGCCGGGTAGTGGTGCCAAGGATGCTCAAGAACTTGTGGAATTTCTTGTTTAATAAGCCGTTCAATGGCCCACAGGTCTGCTGTCTCTTCTTCGTTGCAAAAGGCAATGGCTTTTCCACTGGCTCCTGCACGGCCAGTTCGACCAATTCGGTGGACATAGCTTTCCGACTCGTGGGGAATGTCAAAGTTAAAAACATGCGAAACCGTCTCGATGTCTATTCCTCTAGAGGCGATGTCGGTGGCGACCAAGACCGATATTTTTCCAGCTTTAAACTGATTAAGGGCACGCAGCCGTGCATTCTGTGACTTGTTGCCGTGAATGGCTGCAGCACGGATGTCGCCTTTTTCGAGGTACTGAACGACCCGATTCGCCCCATGCTTGGTGCGGGTAAAGACAATGCTGGTTGGGCATTTGAGTTCATACAAAATGTGGGCCAACAATTTCTTTTTATCAGGCTGTGCCACATACATGACCTGCTGTTCAATGGCCTCTACCGTTGAGGATTGTGGCGACACAGAGACTTCAATTGGTTGATGCAGAAATGTACTTGCCAGTTGAACAATGCTTTTGGGCATGGTGGCAGAGAAGAGTAAGTTTTGCTTTTGTTTGGGAAGTACTTTTAGGAGACGGCGAATGTCATGAATAAAGCCCATGTCGAGCATTCGATCAGCTTCGTCCAAAACAAAGAACTCACATTGTTCCAATGCGATGAAGCCTTGTCCGTGAAGGTCGAGTAAGCGTCCCGGTGTGGCAACCAAAACATCAACGCCTTTTCGGAGGGCACTGACCTGTGACCCTTGTTTTACGCCGCCGTAAATGACGGTGTGTTGGAGTGGTAGAAACTTGGCGTACCGTTCAAAGCTCTCCCCAATTTGGGCTGCCAGTTCCCGTGTGGGACTTAGCACCAGCGCACGGATAGGGCGTCTGCGTCCCTGAGGATTTTTGGACAGTCGATGCATCATGGGCAGCAAAAAGGCCGCTGTTTTCCCAGTTCCGGTTTGCGCACAGCCTAGAACATCTTTCCCCTCTAATACAGGTGCGATGCCCTTGGCTTGAATGGGGGTTGGTGTGTCATATCCTTCGGCTTTGACGGCGCGCAGGATGGGCTCAGATAGCCCCAGTGACTCAAAGGTTATCATTTGGGTTTTCCTATCTGATCTGTGTCTGCTTATCGCCATGCTAAGCAGTCGAGTTGACCACGCCATCTATCCCAGTCTGGGATATTCGGCCATTTAAATCCTTTGAATTGTGACTCAACAGGTGAAAGCACAGCTTGGTATTCGATACTGAGGTTTCCTTTTTAAGGACAATCGGGCATGCCGCTCCAAAGTGTGTGGCCTTATGGGGTGTGTTTTATATGGCTCATTGTGTTTGGATTGAACTGTATTAATTGTCCGATTTGATGTATGCTTAAAGTGTCTGGGACACAGATTTTTTGCAACTTTCATTTTAATCTAGGACTTTAGATTGCTGCTGTTATTCTCTTCATTTGCACTGGCAAGCAATTTTCGCTTTGTCGTCGTCGGTGACACCCAAACTGACGGGACAGGGGACTCTGTCAACATGAGTGTCTTTCCCACTTTAATTGAAGACATGAACCGACACGACCCCGCCCTTGGACTCTTTGTGGGGGATCTGGTTGGTGGCTCGAGTGCCTTGTCCCAGACAGTCGATCAATGGCAAGATTTTAAGGCCATTAGTGCTGGACTGAGTGGGGAGGTTTTACCCATATTGGGCAATCACGATGTCTATGGAGGAGTGGGAACCTTTTCTGCTTTTGCAAGCACCTTTGATTGGCTTCCAACCGACAACTCTCCTACGGGTGAAGAGGGAGTCAGCTATGTCTATGACTACAACAATGTGCGTTTTATCGGCATTACCAGCGATCAAGAATCGGGCCCAAGCCAGCAAATTAGTGGTGCAGGTTTAAACTGGCTCGAATCGGTGCTTCAAAACAGCGGTGCATTACATCACATCTTTGTCTTTACACATCACCATGTGTCATATTCTGCTGAGAATAATCTGGGTGGTACAGCCGGTGACTTTTGGCAATTGTTGGTGACCTACGATGTAACAGGTGTTTTTTCAGGCCATTGGCATCGATATCAACCGAGTCAGCTTGGCGCTGGAGGAGACACCTGGGAAACCATTATCGGTACGGGAGGCGGTTGGATTGGCTTCGAACCCATTCGTGAGTATCAGCAAATGCATGGTTTCCTGCTGGTGGAAATTGACGACACAGAGGCCAACGCCCACTTCTACGCTGATGAAGATGGCGACGGTTACTATGATGATTTGATGGACAGCTACACCATGTCCAGTGCAAACCCAGCACCCACAGGGTTGGTGGCTCGATATACCTTTAATGAAGACGATGCGACAGATTCAGCCCCGGAACCACTTGGCCGTGGACTCGATGGTACCTTTGAAAATGGTGCTTTCATTGAACCGCAAGGGGTTGAGGGCAATGCACTTTCGCTTCGAGGGGTCGATGATTATGTGCGGGCTGGGGCCATAGACGACTATGTTTTGAGCCTGAACAATGATGTCAGTGTGTCTCTTTGGGCCTATTTTGATTCTTTTTCCGATGGCACTTGGGGCAATACGCTTTTGTCCTATGGCACTGCAGACTATTACACCGAAGATGAAGAAACCAACTATTCCTACTGGCTAAATGTAGAACCGGATGGGACACTTCAGGCCTTTTGGGAGCATCAAGACGGCAGCAATGTCAATGTGTATTCCAGCACTGCAGCTGGGCTGTCTACGGGGCAATGGCATCATCTTGCGTTCAGCCGTGATGCCGTTTCCATGCAGGTCCGATTTTTTGTTGACGGTCAGCGCTTGGGTATTCCAGTTGAATTTTCGGAGTTACCCACTGGTGGGGGTCGAGGCATGCTTTACATTGGGTCTGACAATGAGCAATATCTTGGGAGCGGCTATGAAATCAATGGCTTGATCGACGAAGTGTGCATCTTCAACCAAAGCCTCTCTGATTCTCAAATGGCGCAGCTTCATGTTGACCGAGATTGTGAAGCCATTCTTCAAGCAAGTGAGCCCAGCTCTGAACCCAGCAGTGAGCCGAGTGGGGAACCCAGTACCGAACCGAGTGCTGAACCCAGTACCGAGCCCGGGGCTGAACCCAGTTCTGACACCAACTCAGAGCCGAGTGGCGAAGATGGCAGCAACAGCAGTGAAAACAATGTCAATCCCAGCCCGTCTGGCAAGGAAGACCTGTCTCCAGGATGCCGCCACCTATCTCAAGATCCCTTTTTATCTTTGATTCTTCTTTTGCCCTTGGTGCTCTATCGCCGGAGTTGAGGTCATCTTTTGATAAAAATCTGATGGTGTCTTATGTTTGTATTGCTCTTTTTATTGGCTTGTATTCAAGACTTTCCTTCCAATTTGACCTTTCCTGATGACCCTAGACATGACTTTGATGGGGACAATCAAACCGAAGCAGAGGGCGATTGTGATGACAATGAGCCCCTTGCATATTCCGGTGCGGAAGAGGTCTGTGGCGATCTAATCGACAACGATTGCAACGGTGATGTCGATGAATACACCGCTGTCGATGCTCAGGTTTGGTATGCAGATGCAGATGGAGACGGCTACGGAAGTGAGGCCTATGTGGTGAGAGCCTGTCTTCAGCCTATGGGCTATGTGGCTGTGGCGGGCGACTGTGATGACACGGTTGCGGCTATTAATCCCGGTGCGCTTGAGCTCTGCACCCCTGAAGACGATGACTGTGATGGGCTTGTCAATCAAGAAGACGACATGTCTGACATTCTCCCAACCTATTATCTCGATGCCGATCGAGATTCTTGGGGGCGAGATGATGTGACCATTGAACAGTGTGACCGTCCAGAGGGCTATGTGCTCGATGGCGGAGACTGCGACGACAATGATCCGCTCTTTAATCCGACAGCTGTGGAGTTTTGCGATGGTGAGGACAACGATTGTGATTCCCTGATCGACGATGCCGACAGTGATCTTCAGGCCAATTTGGTGTGGATTTGGGATGGCGATGGCGATGGCTATGGGAGTTTGGATCCCAGCGCTGAAACCCGTCAGCAGTGTGAACAGCCCGAGGGCTTTGCCCTAGATGCGGGCGATTGTGTCGATGATGATGCTAGCATCTATCCCTCCGCACCAGAGGTCTGTGATGGTGTAGACCAAGATTGCGACGGAGTCGCTGACGACGGTGTCTTACAGAGCTTTTCACTCGACCTTGATGGGGACGGATACGGCGGAAACGGAATAGTGATTGCCTGTGATTTGGCGGACGCCGCACTTCAGGGAGGGGTCGACAATGCAGATGACTGCGATGACACTGCTGCGACGATCAATCCAGCTGCGGACGAGCTCTGTCATGATCAAGAAGACAACGATTGTGATGGTTTTACTGACGAGGATGACGCAATCGATGCCACGGTTTGGTATCCCGATTCTGATTTGGATGGCTATGGGGACTCGACTCGGCCTCAAACGGCTTGTCTTGCGCCCGCTGGTTATGTGG
>JAYYJC010000124.1:0-10000 GCA_036146655.1 Myxococcota bacterium
GAAAGATTGGATTGAAGCAAACCCCGATTTTATCCTACCTGAGGGCCGGAAAAATGAAGTTCTTGGGTATCTGCGAAAAGATGTTAACGATTTGTGCATAAGTCGTCTAAAAAGCCGTATGTCATGGGGCATTCCACTCCCCTTTGACGATGATTATGTAACCTATGTTTGGTTCGATGCACTGCTCAACTACATCACCGCATTGGGGTATCATCCGGATCCAAAGAAATGCAGTGAAAAGTTCCATGCCCTGTGGCCAGCTTCATTTCAAGTTCTGGGCAAAGACATCTTAACCACACACTCCGTTTATTGGGGAACCATGCTTTTTGCCCTTGGCTTAACCCCAGCAAATCATCTGTTTGCACACGGTTGGTGGACAGTAGAAGGTCAAAAAATGAGTAAAAGCATTGGCAATGTTGTCGATCCTCATTTGTTGATCAGAGCCTATGGTGCAGACGCCATTCGGTTCTTCTTACTTCGGGAAGTACCATTTGGACTCGATGGGAACTTTTCGTTTGAAGCACTACAAACACGGTACAATGCCGAACTGGCTAATGATCTTGGCAATCTTGCACACCGGTCACTGTCGATGACAGAGCGTTGGCTCGGAGGTCAAGTTCCAGAACTCGATGAACCACAAGAAAGCGACATCGATTTGGAGCAGACCTTCACGAGCTCTATCTCAGCCTACACCAAAGCCATGAACAGTTTTCAATTCTCAGTGGCCTTAGAAGCCATGTTTGTGCTCGTTCGAAAGGGAAACAAATACATCGACATTAACCAACCATGGCGGATCGCCAAAACAGGTGACCTCAATCGATTGGGTGGTGTGATGCGGAGATGCCTTGAAGTTTGCCGTGTGGCAGGAATGTTGTTGCGACCCTTTATGCCGACCAAGAGCGAAGAGTTGTTGACACGCCTAAAGGCACCTGAAACTGTGACCAATAATCTTACTGTATTCGCTGGCTTAAAATCGGGTGAAGCCGTGAGTGCCGGAAACCCCATCTTTCCAAAGATCTCAGACTATCCCGAAGAAATAAGGGAGAAACTTGAAGCTGCCGGACTCCTTAAGCCCAAGCCAGACCCCAAACAAAAGAAGCAAAACCAAGGCTCGGCTTTCATCAAAAGCAAAGTCTTCAAAAGGGTTGCCTTCCAAAGTGGAACCGTTCGCTCAGCCACCAAAAGTGGGGACTCACTTAAGTTACAGGTGGAAATCGCAGACAAAAACTTAATCGATATACAGGGAAGCTACCCCACAGACGGAGAAGAATTGATTGGTTCAGGCGTGATAGTTGCCCAAAGAGATTCTCTTGGATCTTTTGAAAAAATCAAGTTGGTCACGGGTAAAATTATTTCTGCAAAACCACATCCTGACGCCACCAAACTGCTTCATTTGGCAGTTGACCTTGGAGAGAAGGAGCCACGGAGCATTGTGGCTGGTATCGCAGACCGTTTCAAACCAGAAGAACTGATTAACCTTCCCGTGACAGCAGTTGCCAACCTTCGACCCTCAGAACTGCGCGGCATTCGAAGTGAAGGCATGCTTCTTGCAGCAGGCGGTGATCGACTTCAATCGATGGTCTGTGCAGCACAAAGTCCTGTCGGCTTGCAAGCCATTGCATTTGGCTCTGACACCCATGTTTTGCTTCAGATCAAAAGCAAAACGAGTCAACAACTAATGGGTTTCTCTGAAGCCACAGATCCAGGTGTGGTTGTACGGTAGTTCAAAAATTTTGACATCCAAAATACATAAACATACATGGGTCCAAATAAAATATGTAAACATGCTATAATCGTAAATGTATTTACATCATCATCTTAAATAATTTGCTTTTACGGAGCTCACACATGCGTATCACCCCAAATCTGGCCATTGCCATTGGTTTTTTGAGCGTTGGATGCAACGAATATGAAATCAAGCCAACCAATCCGGCAAATGCGGATCTCAGTACAGACGGCGTTCCAGATATTACTGTAGATCCCACCAGCATTGCTTTTCCAGAACTCAATGCAGCAGATGGCCTTGAGCACACAGAAGTTGTCGTCATCGGAAACCAAGGCGATGCAGACCTCCACATTTCAGATGTTTATTTAGACGATGCAAATGGGCCCTACACTTTAGGAGCCATTAGCTCAGCTCTTGTGCCACCTGGCTCACAGGCGCAGTTTGCGGTCACATTTGCACCTATCACAGCAGAGGTCAGTACCGGTCTTGTTCTTATCGATTCAGATGATCCGGACACCCCAACGGCTGAAGTCCCTCTGGATGGGACAGGGATTGCCCCCATTATTCAAGTCAACCCAGAAAGTTATGACTTCGATTCACTCTACATTGGTTGTGACTCTGGTCAGCCTCTTACCATTCGCAATATAGGAAATGCACCATTGATTGTAGATCGCTTCGACTTTCAAACCGCAAGTCCTGATTTGTCTTTTGATGCCCAAGAAGCCATCAACAATCCATTGCCCTGGACCATTCCGCCACAACAAAATAAAATCGTATTTGTGGATTACGCTCCGATGGACGAGGCACCAGATGCAGCCTATCTAACCGTCTTTTCAAATGACCCATACAACCCTGAAAAACTCGTCACACAAGAGGGACTCGGTGAGCGGTATGGTGAAAATATGGATGAGTTTGTCCAACCAGAAGAGGGTGCCACAGATATTCTATTTGCTGTAGACCGCTCATGCTCAATGAATGACGAAATCACAAGCGTGCAAAATAACTTTGCATTCTTTGTAACGACCCTTTCTTCAATGAATGCGGATTACCATGTGGCTGCAACCGTTGAGGACTCTGGTTGCATCAATGGCTCTGACTTATACATTGACAGCAGCTTCTCAGCCTCTGATGCCATAAGCACAATCACCACCATGATTAATTTGGGTGGAAACTACGGTGCAAATACCGAGCGTGCCTTTATGCTTCTTGAATCAGCATTGGCTCAATCCTTGGGTTCAGGGTGCAATTCTGGCTTCTTGCGAGATGAAGCAACCCTTGCGCTCGTGGGTGTCTCCGATGAACCTGAGCAAAGTGTCAACAACTATTCGTATTACATTTCATCATTCCAAGGTCTTAAGGACAACCCAGATGATGTCATCATGCATGCAATCGGTGGTGACTATCCCAGTGGTTGCGGAAGTGCAGATCCTTACAATGGCTTTTACGAAGCGACAGTCGCTACTGGTGGTCTCTTCCTCAGTATTTGCTCCAGCGACTGGTCAAACCACTTAACGGCACTCGCAGAAGGTTCAACCACGGACCTCAGTTCCTTTGAGTTGACCCAATGGCCTGTTCCTGAGACCATCATTGTACGCATTGATAGCATTCAGACCACGGTAGGTTGGGAATACAACCCAACAGACAATGCCATTGATTTTGATCCTGACCATGTGCCAGATGGCGGTGAGGTCATTACTGTGGAGTACACCTTGTTTGGTGACTGCGAGCAGTAAAGTAGCCAACACGTTCTCACACATGTTCGGGTGGTTGATCTCATGATCAACCACCCGATTGCCTTTTAGCCCAAACGAGCCTTTAACCATTCAGAGGCTGAAGCCAAGGTCATGCTGTGCTGTTCCCCAGTTGCCAAATCTTTAATTTGAATACAGCCTTTCTCGACATCATCTGGTCCAATGACCAAAACAAAAGGAATTTGATTTTGTGAGGCCAATTTAAATTGCTTTCCAAGTTTACCGACACGGTAGGACAACTCAACACGAATGCCATTTTGACGCAACACCTTTGCTGCTTCAAGAGAAGCAGACTGTTGTTCACTCGAAAAAACACTTACAAAGACTTGAGGCCCAGAATGTGCGCCATCCAATTGACCACGCTCTTCAAGAATGGTGATGAGCCGCTCCAGTCCAAGAGAGACACCAACGGCTGGAACATCTCGCCCAAGGAACATCCCAATTAAGCCATCATAACGACCACCACCACTGACAGAACCTATTTTTGCATCGTCCAGAACCGTTTCAAATACGGGGCCCGTATAATAGTCCAAACCGCGAGCAAGTGTCCGATCGATACTTAGGTTCGCATCCGAAACACCAAGTTGAATCGCATGATTGCGTATCTGGAGCAATTCAGCTTCTATGCTTTCTGCTTCAGGTATGTCAGCCCCATTCAAGCAGTCAAATAAAGCATCGATTTGTTTGCCTTCAAGTCCAAGACCAAGCAAATCTTGACGAACACCATCTTCACCTATTTTGTCCAGCTTATCAAGTGTTCCTATCACTGAAAATTCTTGTTCGAGTGCACCGATATGTGAGACCATGGCTCGTAAGAGACGCCTATCATTCAACCGTATGGTAAACCGATCAAAGCCGAGGGCTTTTAAGGAGTCATGTACAACAGCAAGACATTCTGCCTCAGCCATTGTATTCTGAGTTCCAACGACATCGACATCACATTGGTAAAATTCTCTAAACCGACCTTTTTGAGGTCTATCGGCTCTCCAGACGGGTTGAATCTGATAACGCTTGAAAGGCATCTTCAGTTGCTGATTCATCGCCACGACACGGGCGAGCGGTACGGTAAGATCATACCGAAGCGCCATATCGCATTCGCCACGGTCTCCAGCCTCACCACGCGCTAAGATTTTGAAAATCAACTTTGACCCTTCATCACCATATTTTCCCATCAGTGTCTCAATGCGTTCTACTGCTGGGGTCTCGAGTGGATCAAACCCATAAGATCTAAAAATATGCTCAATGCGCTGGATGACCGCACGGCGTTTACGCATGGTTTCCGGAAGCAAATCGCGCATTCCTCTTGCCACATTGACATTGGCCATAAAGACCTCCCCTTGTCTGTCAGGTGTCCCTAAATATTAGATTCTAGATGCACCTGCAATTGAAAAGCGAATAATCGCAGCCTCACTACAGCAAAGCAGGTAAAGGCGTGCTAATTTGGGCTAAATAATAACCCAATGTCGATATTGTGTTAAAATTCGACACCCGAAACAGGTTAGAGATGTACTACTTACATGAGAACAGCGAAGATAGAAACCTCATTCACCATCGGGATGGTGAGGTTCATGGCAAGACGCTCAGAGAAATCATAGAAGGTAAACCTCTGCCAATGTCGGTCTGCTTCGAGGTATTGGCCTATGTGGCTGACATCTTAACTGAAACAGATAAAATCAAACTCTACCATGGCCACCTCTGTCTTGACACAGTTGGAATTGATCCATCAGGTGCAGTGTACATCGTTGATTACGATCAAGGCAAAACCGAAAGTAAAATCTCACCAGAAACCCGCCTCACAGATATCTCCTCGGATACTTACGCACTGGGCCTGTTGTTAATCGCTCTTCTCGCAGGTCACGACAATTACAAAATACCAAAGGATGAACGGCATCACGATGATGCCATCGCACGCATCATTCTCTCATTGAGTTGGCAGGAATTGTCTGGACAAACATGGCTTGAAAATATTCAAGACTTCCTAGTAGATACCCTTTCTTATTTCCAGAGTGAACGCCCGCATCCACTCGATGTCGCCAATGTGCTTTTTGAACTGCTCCCATTCACCGATGGACCTCGTTTAAAAGCTTTTGCATCCGAGCGCATTCAACCGCCATCTCAAAACAAAAGTGATGTGGTGGCACAGAGCAAACCAATGGAAGAGTGGGGCGCTGCTGAATCCATTGAAGCACCTGTTCTGCGGTCTGTCAGCATTGTCCCGGACAGTTCACAAGGTGCAGCCACAGGACTGTGGAGTCGCCAAAAGATTGCCAACATGTTTAATGGCAGCCTTAAACCAGAAGAAAAGGCAAGAAGAGAAGTATGGAAACCCAAACAATTCGGGGAAGAGCAGGAATTATCAGATGCATTTCTGGCCAGCAATCTGCCGCCAGCACAAGATACACCACCGCCACCGCCACTCCCTGATCTACCAGATCTTCCACCTCTTTTGGGAGGAGATGAACCCAATCCCATCGACAACCCAGATTTTTTTATCACTTCACAAGCAAGCCTTTCAACGCCCGAACCCTTTGGAAGAATAGAAAATACACCAAACAATGACATTCCACCACCGCCATCATTTATGGCTCCGCCGGGTCCAGATTTACCATCAGAGCCTGCGCCACTTCCCAATCGGCCACATCATGTTCACCCAGACACAGCACCACTGAGTTCTGCATTGGAAGGACAATTTCAGCAAAATCAAGAAACCGCAAAAGCACCACCAGCGGCGAATATTTCCGTCAGCCAAAGTTCGCCGTCTATTGGGGTGAATGTCCACTTGGGATCCACACAATCGCCACCCAAAACAGCGACAAATACAAAGCGGTTGTTTCTGATCGGCCTCACCATTTGCATGGTGATGTGCATAGGGATTGTGGGAACCATGTATCGAAACAAAGACTTCTTGCTCAGTCAAATCAATCCAGCGACCACTCAACCATCTGCTGAAGTCAACCCAAAAGATGTCGAACAGTCACCCCCCGATGACATCATCTCTGAACCTGAAGCAGTGGAACCAGTTGAAACAAACGAACAGCCGACCCCTTCTGACCCACCCCCTGAACCAGTTCCCACACCGACACCACAACCATCCACCAACACAAGTGGTTCAGCCTCACGCAGTACACAGGGTACAGCTGCAACACCACCGCCCATTCCAAGAACACCACGAAGAGAAGTCCGTCCTGCTCGCCCACCAACAGCTGCACCGGCACCTGCTCCGACACCACCCCCTGAGCCCACTCCAACCGCTCCCCCCACTCCAGAGCCAGCACAGGTTGATGGTCCTATTCGAGCGACCATAACAGGTGTAAGCGGCCGAGTGTCGTGTGGTGATGGACAACAAATGGAAATCAACAACTCGATTGTAATGGAGTTTTCCTCCCAACAAGCCTGCCGCATCGACTCGAGTGATGGGCTCAGAGGGGCCATTATCGTGACAGAAACAAAGACCTACAGTTGCATCAGCAACAACGGTGCGATCGAATGCAGATAGGTCTTCAATGACAGCAAAACGCAGATGGTCATCAGAGCTAAAGCTGGCAATATCGGCGGGAGTTAAGGCCCAACAAATGATAGCTCACGCCAATGATTTAAAGATCAACCACAAAGGCCGTGCGGACTTAGTCACTCAAATCGATCTCAACAGTGAAGCCTTAATTCGAGCCCATTTAACGGCAGCTCTCCCCGATATTCCCATACTGGGAGAAGAAGAAGGCGGAAAAAAACAGGCCACTCAATGGATTGTCGACCCACTAGACGGCACAACAAACTTTGTGCATGGATTTCCCTCATATTCGGTTTCCATTGCCCTAATGGTTGACTCAGAACTCAGAGTCGGCTGTATTGTCGATGGGGTCAGTGGAGATGTATACGCTGCAACACAGGATGGTGGGGCAACCCATAATCAAACGCCCATTCAAGTGTCTCAGACCAAGTATCTTAGAGACTCATTATTGCTTACAGGCTTCCCTTATGATCGACACAAACATGCTGCATTTTATCTCAAGTCAGTTGAGGCATTCATGATCCGCGCACAGGGCATTCGTCGCGCAGGATCTGCTGCGATGGATTTGGCACACATCGCATCGGGTCGAGCAGACGGTTATTGGGAGTTTGGACTATCTCCTTGGGACATTGCAGCCGGGACACTCTTGGTCAGCGAAGCAGGCGGCTGTGTGACCAATATGTCAGGAGAGCCATTAGACATTTATGCACCGAGACTCCTTGTGAGCAATGCACAAATCCACCAAGATATGATACATGTATTAAATGAAGTAAACTTAACTTCCAACAGTTAGGTAGTAGAGGGCAAATTATGTCGTATGCGGTTGGTATTGATTTAGGAACCTCCAACTCAGTGGTTGCAGTATACGATGGCAATGAATTGCGTTGCTTGGCGGATATAGAAGGCCGTTCTATTCATCCTTCAGTCGTTGCCTTTGGTTATGGTCGAACCAGTGTGGTTGGGCACCGAGCAAAACAGCAACTCACCTATGCACCTGAGAACACCATTTTCAGCGCCAAGCGGTTGATGGGCCGACGGTACCGTTCCATTGAAGTTGAACGAATGAGACCCATGATTGGATGGGGAATTGCAGAAGGCCCACATGGCGACGCACGGATAAGAGTTCAAGGCAAGGTTTATGCCGTTCCAGAGATCAGCGCACACATACTCTCACACATGAAAAAAATTGCGGAAGAAGCTCTGGGTGCAACTGTAGACAAAGCTGTTATTACAGTTCCGGCTTATTTTAATGATCAACAGCGTCAAGCAACCAGAGATGCCGCAACGATTGCAGGACTAGAATGCATTCGCATCATCAATGAACCAACTGCAGCGGCACTCAGTTATGGTTACGGAAAAGGCAGACGGCAGCACATTGCAGTTTACGACTTAGGTGGCGGGACTTTTGACATTTCCATTCTCAGAATCGAAGATGACTTTTTCGAGGTACTCAGTACATCCGGTGACACATTCCTTGGAGGCGATGACTTTGACATTGCCATCACTGAATACTTGCTAAATCACCTGAAACAAAACATGGGCATCGACTTGTCTAACCGCTATGTCGCCCGTGCCAAAGTCCGAGAAGCCGCAGAGCGGGCCAAGATTGACCTTTCGAACAACCCATCAGTCAATGTCAATGCACCAAATCTCGCACGAAACACGCAAGGACAACCCATTCATCTCAATCTTACTCTGGAAGAGTCAACCTACCGCAAACTGGTTATGCCACTCATCCAGCGTACTTTCTTGGTTGTTGACGATGCTCTGAAACAAGCAGGATTGAGTGCGATACAAATAGATCAATGCCTCTTGGTTGGCGGAATGACGCGGTCACCCATCATTCGAAATGCAGTGGGCCATTATTTCGATAAACCACCCATGTTTGAACACAACCCCGATGAAGTGGTGGCACTGGGTGCAGCCATTCAAGCTTACAACCTGACTCACAGTGAGTCGTCCTTAGACAGTACCTCGCAAGGTGGACGCGCCATCCTGCAAGATGTGACGCCACAAACCCTGGGTGTCCGGACCGTCGGCGGGTTTGTAGACGCATTAATCATGCGTAACACCTCGATTCCCACGAAGGTATCAAAGCTATATAAAACCTCAACTGACAACCAGACAGAGGTGCGTGTCCAAATTTATCAAGGAGAAAGTCGGCTGGCTGAAGAGAATGATTTTCTCGGTGATTTTGTTCTTAGTGGTTTGAGACCTGCGCGCAGAGGAGAAATCGCCATTCGTATCACATTTGCAATCGATACAGACGGTATTGTTCAGGTAACTGCGAAAAATGAGGAAACTGGTGAGGAAACAGACATGCTCATTGAAGCATCCAGTGCCATGTCCAATGAAGAGGTCGAGTCCTTGCGCTTTGACGAGCTCGACTACTAAGGCTAAATTAAATACGCTCTATTTCTGAAACAGGCACATGAAAACGATTGAGGTGTCACAATGAATCCCAAACTGAAAACACAAATTGAACTTGAAACACTTCATGAGCTGGTAGATGAACTAGACTACTATCAAATTCTACGGCTTCCAAGAAACTGCGCACAATCTGATATTGTACCCGCTTACCGCGAAGAGTCCAAAAGACTACACCCCGATCAATTCTCTGATTTTTCAACTGAACTTAAAAATAAACTCAATTACATTTACACTGCTGTAAACGAGGCCCACAAAGTGTTGAAAGAACCAGAGCAACGGTTGCTTTACAATGCGCTGTTAGACAACGGTGTTATCCGAACGGAAGATTCAGAGCTTAATGTCTCGGAACAGAGAGCGAGCATCAATGATCCAGCCAGCGCAGCAACCGACGAAAACTCAAAAAAATACTGGGTTCGAGCACTGGAAGCCTACGAAAAAGAAGACTACAAAGCAGCCATACTCAACATCAAGTTTGCCATGCAATTTGAACCTAAAAACGAAGTCTTTAAAGAATGGCTAGAAAAGTCCAAAGAGGCCGATGAGCGTGCACCTCAAAAAGAGAAGAATCCGTTTAAACTCCGTCTC
>JAYYJC010000125.1:0-13920 GCA_036146655.1 Myxococcota bacterium
TAACACACATCCTTCAAAGCTAAATAAGGCTTCAAAGTAACGGGTCGCCCTTAAAGTACTTCTGACCCTTTTTGAAATCTTGCTTCTTCAGCCAGATGGACCATGCCTTCCGTTGTGCGACTTGGGTTCGCCAAGGACCTCGGCCATCAAACGGAAGTTGCGCACCACTGGCCACGACAAGTTCATCATAACAGTTCAGACGTACCACTGGGCTGTCATGCCCCAACTGTTCAACCAGAAACTCAAGGGAATAGGTTTGTCCATTTCGCATTAAACCGAGCCGTTGAAGTCGACCTTCATTTTTCATAAGCCATTCCTCCCATCGGGTTCGAAGCATAATGTCGCTCGATTGTTCGAAATGACCGGTGAGCACTTCCAATGCCTGACTTGCAGCCTGTGTCCTTTTGGGATCACGGTGAGTACATTGATCAAGTAAAATGGGTATGGCTCTCATGTCTCCGATGTAACCCAAACCCAAAATAGCGCCGATGGCAGCCGATGAATCTTGACGAGCCACCTGTGAAAGTAAAATGAAGTAATTTCGACCTCCGTAGCGACCCACAAGCTCACCATAAGTGTATGGTGTGCTTTCTGGTCGCTCGTGAAGGGCCTGAGCCATGGCGTCGATCCCTCGCCAATCTCCCAGGAGCAACAATGAGAGCGCCGCAACCTCCAGTAGTTCTGGTTCATCCAAACATTCTGCAACATCCTCAAGTGCACTTTCATGACCAATACGACCCAAAGCCATAAGTGCAGCTCGACGCGCAGTGACTGAATAACTCGCATCTAGGCGCTGACGAAGACTTGTCACAGCGGCATTTTCACGGCGCCAACCTAATATTTCGATGATGGCCAATAGGTGCCGACCGCTTTCGTCTGTTCTAAGTGTTTCAATTAAACCCTCAACCAAAGCCATGTTTCGACTTCGACTCACTGCTTGGACAAGCGACTGTCGAACAAGACCAGTGGCACGCTCGTCTACGAGCATTCTTAGCATGCTGTCTGCTGCGTGCAAAGATGGATGAAAACAGAGGAGATCGACCGCTGCCATGTATCGATAAAGCTTAGGATTGGACGGAAGAACAACACCTTCTTGAAGGTCTTTTTCAATCAACAGAAGCTCCCGAGCAAGCGCATCCACGCCACTCTTTGGACTTTTTGCAATTGCAAGGCGATGCTGATGAATGCGACGCTCAGGATGATCCGCATCCTTTCTTTGCAAAGGATATTGTACACGCTGTGCTCTGGTTCGCATCCGCATATAGTGTTGAACTGTATCAATGTGCCACTCCACTTGCGCACAAGGTTTGGACAACTGTTGGCTTGCGAGCATAAAACTCATTGGGTCCAGAGTAGATTTGGCGTGATCCACAGCGGTTTGGGCCACAGAAGTGGCATATGGTATCAACTGGACAAGCACTTTGGTCTCTTCGTAATTGAGTTCTTGATCACGAGCGATCTGCAGTGCTTCGGTTAATAGAGTGTGCGCTTCGTTGGGATTTAATTTTGAAAGGAACAAGAGTCGGGCAATTTGGTCAATGGGATGTAACAAATCCGCTTCTGGTACCTGATTGGCCGCTGTAATGTCAGCCAATTGATAAGAAGCCATGGCCAAACCCAATTGTACCGACGCTTTAAGTGATGGCTGTTCGAACAAGGCACTTTGGGAAAGACAATATTCAAAAACAGTTTTGGCTTCTTTAGAATGCTGACGGCGCACATAAGAGTGCCCAATATAAATCCAGGCATGCAATTGAAGTTCGTCTGAAGGTGCATGGTCAGCCACATTTTTTAATATTTCAATGTTCCAGCGTTCATGCCTTAGACTTGCAATGCGCCCCACCAAAAGTTCAGCTTCCCAAAAATACGCACCCTCTGAATGCAATAGTGTGCGCAATTCTTTTTCAGAGGCATCATGCTGCCCATGTTCAAACCGAACAAGGGCCAAACGGTATCTCAATCCAGCAAGCGATGCCGTGTTAAGGTGGGCTGGTCTCAGTTTAAGATAGGATGAAAGGAGGTCAATGGCCACAATACGCTGACCTTGAGCCATATGATGTTGAATCAGAGATGTCATTAATGCATCAAGGACGGCAACATCGACATCTCTATTAAGCTCGGAGAGCGTTTCGAAGCAGCAATGCTGAATCAATTCAACTATTTCTTGGCTGTCTTGGCTGAGCAACCGAAACAGCGGATAGAGACTGTCCAAATCTGGGAGCAACGCTGGATGTTCAGCTGGAAGCTGAAGTTCTTTTAGACCAAGAATATAATATTGACGCGCCGTGTCTGCACCGAGTGCAAAGAGCAATGAACCATGTAAAAAGAACATGCTGGGCCATTTGACTTGATCAACCAAGACACTACTGAGACGACAAGCGGCCTCAATTTGACCATATTGCAAGTGCTCATCAACCATTGGAAGCTTTAAATAGGGATTGTCGGGATGCAACTTAAGGCGAAAAGTCTGTTCATCTGATGGCTGTTGGACATGAGCATCAAGCAGCGCACAAGCTGCAAGCAGCCAATCTTCAAACCGTTGATACAACGGTGTAAACACATCATTCTTCCAAGAACCAATGATGAATTGGGTACCGTCTTTCGCATAGCACCACTGGCGCTGCATGTGCTGCTCATCTGCAAAGCAGACCAGATGAATGTGTTGAGCAGATACAGGTGCAAACTCAGCAACCGACCGAATGATCAATGCACCGTTGAACAGGATGGCACCATTCCACTTAGAAAAGAATTGTTTTAATGTGGGGGGAAGCGGAATGGGTAGATGTTGACTAAGACCTTCTAGAACTGTCGAATCTGGTGCCGATGCAAACTGATGCACCCCGAGTTTGTACTTTTCAATAAAGGGAAAAATCGAAGGATATGACCCCATTACCTGTCGAACAGCATGCGAACTATGCATAATATTATCCAAAACTTTAAACAATACAAAAAGGTAGCATGTTTCAAAAGTCTTGACATGACAATATTTATTATTTTTAAAAGTGGTGACTTTTTTACTTCACCACAAGATTTATCATCCGCCCGGCACGGTAAATTACACGAACAATATTTTTTCCCTCAATATAGCGCTTTATGTTCTGCTGCTGCTTGGCCAGCTCAAGAACGGTATCCTCGTCTGCATCCACAGCAACCATGATCTTCGCCCGCAGTTTTCCACTGATCATTACCGGCAATTCAATCTCACTTTCTACCAGCGCACCCTCGTCAACTTCAGGCCAATCCAAAAAGGCAATGCTCTGAGCCCCCTCAAAACATGTCTCAAACAGCTCTTCAGCAATATGCGGCGCATATGGGGAAAGAATGAGCAAAAAATTCAACGCTTCTTTGCGGGGAGGCAGTTCCCCTTTGCACGCTTTGACAAACTCCATCATCTTGGCAATGGGGGTATTGAACTTCAACTGCTCAATGCCATCAGTGCTTTCTTTAATCGCAATTTGGAGCGCTTTATAAACAGCCTTTCGATGCGATCCAAATGGTTTGGGATGACCGGTTTCTTCGTCAAGAAAGAGACGCCAAACTTTTGCTAAGAATCGATATATCCCGTCACAACCGCTGGTTTGCCAAGGCTTAACCTGATCCAAAGGTCCCATAAACATTTCATACATACGCAGGGTATCTGCACCATAATCGGCAATGATTTCAAGTGGATCCACAGAATTCTGCTTTGACTTCCCCATCTTTTCAACACTTTGAAAGACAGGAGTACCGTCTGCCTCTAAGAACATCTCACAGCGAGATGGTGCTTCAACAGAGGCATGTCGAACAATCCGAAGCCCCGTAAGTTCCGTGGGCAAAGGATTGGCATCAGACCACTTTGTGGGAACAAGAACCACCGCTGAATCGGGCTGATTAACAACTGCTGTTGGTGGATGATATTTCCCTCTGGGGTCCCGATAAGAATATGCCAAAAGCATCCCTTGGTTAAAGAGCTTTTTAAAGGGCTCTTTGGTGGGAACCAGGCCACAATCATATAGAACTTTGTGCCAAAATCGAGCATAGAGCAAGTGCAAGACTGCGTGCTCGACACCACCAATGTAGAGGTCAACATTTTGCCAGTAGTTTACGGCTGTTTCAGAAAATGGTGCATTGGGATTCCGAGGATCCATGTATCGCAAATAGTACCAGCAAGACCCTGCCCATTGCGGCATGGTATTGCACTCCCTTTGTGCATCTTTGCCGTTGTAAGTGACATTGAGCCAATCACTCGCTCTGGCCAGCGGTGGCATGCCATCATCAGTGGGTCGATAGGCATCAATGTGGGGCAATGTGATGGGCAAATCGGTTTTATCAATCGGAATAATCTCACCATTTTCACCGTGTAAAATTGGAAATGGTTCCCCCCAGTAACGCTGGCGACTAAAGAGCCAATCTCGAAGCTTGAAGTTGACCTGACGTTTTCCGAGACCTTTCGCCTCCAGCCAATCAATGACAGCGGCTTTACAATCCGCCACACTTTTACCACTGAATAAACCTGAATTTATGGAAATCCCATCGCCTGTCCATGCTGAAGACTGTACATCATGATGTTCTGGATAAGAATAGACCGGAACGATCGGCAAATTGAAGGCACATGCAAATTCATGATCTCGCTCGTCGTGGGCAGGCACAGCCATAATGGCTCCGGTCCCGTAGGACATCAAGACATAATCTGCTACCCAAATCGGTATCTTTTCTTGGTTCACTGGATTAATGGCAAAAGCCCCAGTCCAAACGCCTGTTTTTGTCTTTTCAGACTGAACCTGACGATCCAAATCTGAGCGATTTGCAGCCTCTCGAATGTATGAATCAATGGCGCTTCGCTGTGCGTCGGTTGTGATTTGATTTACAAGGGGATGCTCTGGTGCAAGTACGCAATATGTGGCACCAAATAAAGTATCAGGACGAGTGGTATAAACCGTAAAGGCATTGTCACTCTCGGATATTTGAAACCTCACCTCCGCCCCTTCAGAACGGCCAATCCATTGCCGCTGCATTTCGATAACCCCAGCTGGCCAGTCCAGTTCATCAAGGTCATCAAGCAAGCGTTGAGCGTAGGCTGTAATTTTAAGCATCCATTGCTTCATCATTCGCCGTTCAACTGCATCACCTGTCTCGACATACTTTCCATCCACCACTTCTTCGTTGGCCAAGACCGTTCCCTGAGCAGGACACCAGTTGACTGGCACTTCAGCCAGATAGGCCAAGCCCTTCTCATAAAGGGTGAGAAATATCCATTGAGTCCATTTGTAATAGTCTACATCCGTAGTACTAACTTCTCGCTCCCAACAAAATCCGAATCCCAGTTTAATGAGTTGATTTTTAAAATTGGCGATATTTTCCTGTGTAATGGTTGCTGGATGGCGCCCTTCACGCATCGCAGCGCGCTCTGCAGGTAGACCAAAAGCATCCCAACCCATGGGATTTAAAACAGAGAATCCGTTCATTTTTTTGTATCGAGCCACAATATCCACAGCAGTATAGCTCAATGGGTGACCCACATGAAGTCCCGACCCAGAGGGGTATGGAAACATTCCCAAAACATAATACTTCGGCTTTGATGAATCTTCATTCGCCGCAAAGCACTGATTGTCTCCCCAGTATTTTTGCCACTTTTCTTCAAACAAGTTCGGTTCATAACGGCTCATGAGGCCCTCCTATTGGAGGCAAACTTAACCGATTTTGAGGCGCATGGCTTACCTTATCTCATCCAAAGACATCCGCTTTTAAATGAAGAATGCCGCCGTAATGACCGAATCTCCCCTAATTTCCCTATGATTCAGTCAACGGCGGCATTCTAAAGATATTTGACCAACTGAAAATGCCTTCTTTTTTCCATCTCAAGATGGGATTAACCAAACCCATCAACGCTACAAGTTCAACTTGTGAAGAATTCAATCAGAAAATCAGATTATGATCTGTTCCATGCATCAAGGCCAACATGTCTGGAATGCTGAGGGGCACATTCGGCAGAAGATGAACTGAATGAAAACAATCTCAACAGGCGTTTCAACTGAGTTTGAGTGTGGGTGTGAGACGCTTTAATTTCTGCATCTGTCCATGGCAGATTATAAATGGCCAATCCACAAGCGGCCACAAGCAATATGATTAAAAGGGCGCTTTGAAGAGTATCGGTGGTAAAGAATACATCACGGTACCAGTTCCATGAACCAGAATTACCAAACTGTGAAGACAGAAGTATGTGGTTTGACATCATGTTGTGCTCCTCAGAAATACTGAACACTTATACAGTAACACAAAGAACTGAACATTTAAGCAGTTTTTTGTTATTTTTATGGACACTTTATGACCGATAAGTTAAATCCAATGCTGTAAACTGTGTTTTTTCAACCTTCGATCCAGGAAATGCCCCGTGATTTTACCATCCGATATTTCATCAATGAACAAATCCCAAAAGTTCGTCATTCTGTTGCAGCTCTTACAACGTGAAGGATCTGTAAACGCACATGAACTAATTGATCGTCTCGACCTTCATGCCAGAGATAAAAAATCAAATGAGATCACAGACGGTTCTGGAGACCGAACCTTAAGAAGATACATCAGCGATCTTAGAAATCTACCCGCTCTGCACAACAAGATCCAAATCGAAGGACGAGGGGTCGATCGTCGGATTACGCTTAAAGCCAACTACCAACGTCAAGGTGTTCAACTGTCCATCTTAGAATGGGTCTCGCTTCATTTTGGACGCAGTTTTTTTCGATTTCTAGAAGGAACAAACATCACACAGGACATTGACGATGCGCTAGAGCGTTTGAGTGTCATTACCCGTGAACCCGATCTTGAGATGACGAAAAACCTTGATCTCAAGTTTATGGCCGTTCTTGAACATGCCAAAGACCACAGCAACAAAGAAGAGATCATTGATGATCTTCTTTCGGCCTTACTCAAACAACAAGAAATCCGAGCTTTCTATGCGGGTGTCAAAAAACCCTTGGCACAATACACTTTACGCCCCTATACGCTCGTCACCTTTCGACAAGGCCTCTACCTATTTGCTTACGATGTCGATGCCCAAATGATCAAGACTTTTGCAATTGATCGCTTTCATCAAATCAAGATACTCAAAGACAAAAATTTTTCGTTGCCCAACGGCTACAACCCAAAAGACATCCTCAAAGACTGTTTTGGAATCATTGGCGGCCCACTCAAAGACATTGTCCTAAGATTTGACTCCAGTGTTGCGCCATATATTCAAGAAAGAATCTGGCACCACTCCCAAGAAGTAGAAGCCGCCGAACACGATCAGGTCATTCTTAAAATGCGGGTTGGGATTGCACCTGAACTGACCAATTGGATCATGAGTTTTGGCTCAAATGTGGTGGTAATCAATCCGCCAGAACTTGCAGAAGACATCTTAAATAGACACAAAAAAGCTGTTGAAATACAGCAAGCAACACAATTGTAAATGCACAAGGTAAAGAAGCAAATAGCCCATTCATGCTAAGATAAAACTTCAGGAGGAAGACAACAATGATGGTATTACTCGCAATGATTGGGTGCCAAGATAGTACCCTCACCGCTCTGCCAGCAGAGATTGTTTGGGGCGATGTCGACTTCTCTCTAAGCGCACCAAGCGATGGTTACGACCCCCAAAGTGTTGTCGTACGAAACACAGGCGAAAAGACTGTAAAAGCAGAAATTCAAAGTTTTGACTTTGAGTTGCTCTGTTTGTCCGGTTTCACAGAACTGCCTGTAGAACTCGGAGAACTCGAGCCCGATAATGAGTTTATACTTACAATCGGCGTGTGCAACTACAACGAAGAAGGTGGGCGAGACATTATGGTCGAAGGCAACATTGAGGTGGGGTATGACAATGAAACACTAGACATTCCATGGTCTTTCACCCCTGTGTTTAATATAGGAAACGACAGCGGCTAACGATTATTGCTGTCCGCCAGACTCAATGGTCCAAACATCATCGATTGTTAGGCCGAGTTTCGATCTCAGGTCGTCATTGAAGGCATCAATGTGCTTTTCCACTTCAACCTTCGACATACTGGCGAGCGGCGTTTGTAAGAGCGCATTTTCTTTGCTTGACGGGAATGAAGAGCCTAGAAGCCCCCCAAAACAAACAAGAGAGCCAGTGAGGGTTGCATTTGAATATAAATACAGTTCAAACTCCGTTTGAGCCCGAGAAGCACCTACCCAACCACCAACCGTCACGCCAAGTCCAACCAATGCCACCGTTCGGCCAATATTTCTGCGCAACCGATACTTTTTAATTTGTCGAGACGCCTGTTTAAACTGTGAGTCATCCCCAACAAGCTTAAAAAATGTCAATGTCGAGATCGGCTCTTTGGCTTGATAAACTCGAAGGGTTCGAGAGGTATATATTGGGTCGCTCACCACAAAGCCTGAATTGAAACCAAAGCCACCGTATCCCATCATGGGCCCTCTCATGTATGCAGTAGACCCTCCGCCTGAGATGTTGACCTCGCTGCTGAGTTCCAACCGTTCACGCTGATATTGACGAAGGGCATTCAGCTTGGCTTGGTCAATCTCTTCAGCAAGGGACAGTGCGGATAACACAATGAGACTTAACATTTCGGAACCTCCATCAAAGCATTGGGAACATGCCCGGCCTCGATTACAGTCATCATATCCGACCACAATGGAACATGCACAAGCTGACGTTGTCCATCCGGCTGAGGAAAATCAATGGAATGAGCATGAAGGGCTTGCCTCGGAAATCTAAGTTTCTGCATTAACTCAGCTGAATAGCCCTTTTCCATGTATTCGATAAAAACTGAATCTGGTTGACCATAAAGTTTGTCCCCGAGTATTGGAAAACCCAAATGTTCAAGGTGAACACGGATTTGATGAGTACGACCAGTATGCAGAACGCATTCCACAAGGCTCAGTTCGTCAAATCTACTCAACACACGAAAGGTCGTGTGTGAGTCTTGCCCACCTTGTTTTACACACCGCCGGATGCGAAGTTCACTGCGGGTATCGTAATCTATGGGCGCATGTAAATCCATCTCATCCCAGGACGGAACCCCTCTGATGATCGCCCGATAGACTTTATGGATTTGACGGTGCTGAAGCGCCACCTTCATTTGGGCGTTGGTGGCTTTACACTTGCTGATGATCACAGCGCCGCTTGTTTCACGGTCAAGGCGATGAACCAGATCCACATGATCGTTGGGATAAAGATCTCGAATGAGCCCTATCAATGCCCAAACAAAAGCGGCTCCTGCCGGATGAACCAACATCCCGGAAGGCTTATTTACCACAAGCAACTTGTCATTCTCAAATACGATGGGTGGTGGAACTGGGGGCGGACCACTTGGGGCAAGACCAGGCACAAATAATTTTAAACGCTCACCCACTTGTAATCGAGAAGAAGATTTGAGGTTTCTGCGCTCTGATACGATGTGAGCAGAGCGTATATAGGCCGCAATTTGTGTTCGGGAGTACCGAGGAAAACGACGCGACAGATAATAATCGACTCGCCAGCCCGCTGATAACTCGTCAACCGTTAGTGATCGCCAAAACCCTTCTTCCATCATGACCTTTCGTGCTAATGTAGTCCTATGCCCGCCAAAAACAAATTAGACATTCGTGCAATTATCGCAGTGGCATGGTTACTGAGTGCCATAGTCATGACTTTTCTCATTTATCCTGATCTTGGTGGGAGGGGGGTCTTGTGGCTTTTTATTCATCATGTATTTTGTGTGGTGGGTTGTTCACATGAACTTAAGCGTCACTTCAACACTCAGAGTGAGTCACAACGCTGATACAGTGTCAGTTCTTCATATGGATCCGATCCAAATCCAAATGGCGCAAAACTTCTCACAGGCGGCTGACCATAAATGGCACTGGCATGATAATTGGCGTGCATGCTGGGTTGATGAACATGGGGCAGGTAAGCGGTTAACACTGGAAATGTGCGTGAATCAATCACATTGACACACTCGATAATTGGCTCTTGAGGCCAAGCCACGGAAGATCGAAGCAGAAATTCAATATTTTGAGGAAGGGGTTGATCATCTTCAGAAGAGATCCAACCACTGGTTTCCGCATAATATTGAAATCCCCAATGGCCAGCAATGGCCCCTTTTAGTTCCTTAGAATTGGCCCATTGAACACCAAGGTAATGAGAACGAGCAAATTGGAAATCATCAATAAATAAAAAAGCTGATATTATAATTGATACAGCTGTTCCCTGCTTTAATTTTACTAATGGTGTTTGATTTACAAACAGCATTAAATAAATAAAATAAAAGGGCATCCAATACCGAGTCGCCGAAAATCTTAGACCCATCAGAAAGAAGAAACCCAAGACCAACCAAAAAGACCACATCCGAGACTGCGGTGTTGAACGGTGAAGTACACCAACAAACCCTGCCAAACCCACAGCGATCCAAAACCCATTCCAAAGTCCAGCACCAATAGACATCGGAACAAAATAGACAACAACGGTTGCAACCAATACACCGCAGAGAAGGGGGGCTTTTGAATCTAAAAGCCGAGGAAAAAATAACAACCCTGATCCTCCTGCGAGCATTGACAAAAGGGCGGGCGCCTGCAAGAAACGGTCAAGCAAAGAAATATGAGCCGTTTGAAAACCAATCATATGCACAAAATGAATCTGGCCATAACTGTACAAATCAAAAGCAAATAATACTGAGATCGGAGTAAATATTAACATTGTTCGACTTAAAATAGTATAGTCAACCTTATTTTTTAGTATATCCGAAATTAAAAAAATAAAACAAAAGAATAAGGCACTGTAGCGGAACAATACAGCACACCCAAGTACCAACAAGAATAAGGGTTGACGCCGTTTTAAAAATCCACCCCAGCCGATTAAGAGGCATGCCAACAGCGGCATATCGGGCATTAAGCCACCAATCGAAAGTACAAAAATGGGGCTCACAACCAACAAAACAGCTGGCCAAAGGGAATTATTTATTGTCTTTCCCAGTTGAATGGCACCCCAAACCGCCCCCAAAACCCATGGCATCATCCACAACCTCATGACCCAAGTCGCCTGATTACGAACAGGCCAAAGCCACCAAGCAATGCCTGGCGGATTGGACAACACATCAAAAGCCCGTTGACTTTGCCCCTGCCAATTGATGTCAATATTATGCGGTTGACGCCAATCTCCAGATGTCAGCGCTAAGAAATTAGCTTCATCAATGTGAACCGGCTTTGCCAACACCCAGAGCCCCCAGCAGCAGCACGAGAGGGTCAAAATGGTAACAAGCAAAGTGTTTAAGCGAGATTGCATGGAAAACCGGTTAAAATACGAAACAGGATTACACATAGAGAATATCATGAAATCAGATATTATTGTCATTGGGGCCGGACATGCTGGCTGTGAGGCCGCATATGCGGCTGCTCGTCTTGGTAAAGAAGTCTTGCTGATCAGCCTTAGCCGTCAGCACATTGGCCGTTTGTCGTGCAATCCGGCCATTGGAGGACTTGCAAAAGGTAATCTGGTGCGTGAAATTGATGCATTGGGCGGCATAATGGCGAAAATTGCCGACCAAAGCGCCATCCACTTTAGGCGCTTAAATACGCGCAAGGGGCTCGCTGTTCAAGCCAGCAGAGCGCAAGTCGACATCGATGTTTATCCAAAACAAATGCAAGCGGCGATTCTCGAACACCCAAACATCACATTCATTGAAGGCGAAGCTGCGGAAATAGAGGTCAAAGATGGGGTTCTCAACGCAATTATTCTTGCAGACGAAACGAGAATTGAAACAAAGTCGGTCATTTTGACCACGGGTACATTCTTATCAGGAACACTGCACTGTGGTGAAACCAGCGTTGAGGGTGGTCGGGTAGGAGAGTCAGCAGCCTACAGATTGTCCGCATGTCTACAGAAGCTTGGCCTCAGACTAGGGCGGTTAAAAACAGGCACAACGCCACGTTTAGATGCCAATACCATTGATTGGGATCGAACTGAGAAACAAGAAGACATCGTGCCCAACGGGTCCTTCTCGTTCAGTCCGCAGAACAATTCGCTACCTCAAGTAGACTGCTATATCACACACACCAACTCACACACACATGAAATCATCCGAACGGGCCTTCATCGGTCACCATTATTTTCTGGAAAAATTGTAGGGAGAGGCCCAAGGTACTGCCCTTCAATCGAGGACAAAGTGGTGCGATTTGAGGAAAGAGAGCGTCACTTGCTCTTCTTAGAACCAGAAGGAAATGACACCAACAAAGTCTATATTAATGGCCTATCCACAAGCCTTCCAAAGGATCTCCAAGAAGACCTTGTACACTCCATTGTCGGCCTTGAAAATGCAAAAATATTGCAGTATGGATATGCAGTGGAGTACGACTATGCCAATCCGCTCGATCTTCATCACAGCTTAGAACATAAATTAATACCAGGCCTCTACCTTGCTGGCCAAATTAATGGCACTTCAGGCTACGAAGAAGCAGCAGCACAAGGGCTCATTGCAGGTTTATCTGCAGCCATGAACACCCCTTTTATTCTTAGAAGAGATCAAGCATACATCGGTGTCTTAATTGATGATTTGGTTACCAAAGGCGTGGGTGGTGAACCCTATCGAATGTTCTCCTCTAGAGCTGAACATCGTTTACTTTTACGAGAAGACAATGCTGATCGTCGTCTTTGCCCGATTGCACGAAACGCCAAACTCCTTACCCATGAGGAAATACAGCGATTTGAACTCAAACAGAAACAAATTGAAATCGGTTTGGAATGGTGTCAATCGACATGGGTACGCCCCGATAAAGACATACAGGCTCGGTTTAAAAGCCAAGGTCTTCCACCTCCAAAAAAGAAGTTTACAGTAGAAGAACTGCTGAGACGGCCAGAAGTCAATTGGAATATGCTGTACGAATTGATCAATGTGTTTCCACCAAAGATTTCTGAGACGGCCATTGAACAGGTTGAAACCGATATAAAATATGCCGGTTATCTGGCAAGGGAAACCAGAAGAGCAGAACAAACAAAAAAACTGTCATCCATAAAAATTCCCACACCAATGAACTACATGCTTCCTGGAAACTCAAATGAAGTCGCTGAGCGCCTCACCGAAGCACAGCCGCTTAATCTGGCCACTGCAGCTCGTTTACCAGGCGTTACGCCTGCGGCGATTGATATTCTTGCCATTCATCTCGCCAAAACACGCGGCCATGCATCCCATTAATGAACACCATCGGAGAGTACTCGAGAAATGGAGACATGCGATGGATCTTGTGGGGCCTGGACCGATTGAACCACACTTTGAAGATTCAATAAACGCTGTTCAGAATTTACCACATTGTGCCAACTGGATTGACCTCGGATCTGGCGCTGGTTTTCCGGGTTTCGCGCTCGCTGCTCAACAAAGTCAGGCCCATGTTTTGATGGTAGAATCACGCCAAAAACGCTGTTCTTTCCTCAAAACCGTTAAAAGGGAAGCTAAAATCCAAAATGTACGGATAGTCAATCAAAGAACGGAAACCATCACAGAGACTTTTGATGGTGTAATTTCAAGGGCCTATAAGCCGCCAATTGAATACCTCAAAGATGCCACTCGACTTCTCAATCCAAAAGGAATTGTTGTTTTAATGTTGGGCTCAAATCCCACCTTTGAGTTGCCATCCGATTGGGCCTTAGTGGACTCTCATCGGTACAAAGTCAGCGATCACACCAGACTAGTCTGGATTCTTCAATACCGACGCCACAACTGAAAAGGGGCTTCTTCCCAGACCAACTCCCACAACTCAGATCCCTTGACGATTGGTGTCAATGACTGCCTGTCATTTGGGTCTGAACCTTGTCGAATTCGTATTTCCTTGTCACTCGCTGTTGAAAACCACACCTGACTGCCGACGGGCGCTTCCTCTTTTGAAAAAATCCATTGCATGCAACGAATCCCCTCATTGTCTGCATTCAGAATGGGCATGCCCTTATGGGTTTGC
>JAYYJC010000126.1:0-5417 GCA_036146655.1 Myxococcota bacterium
GAAGATACACCGAGTCCTACCAATGATGTATCTTCGCTTCTTTCGAGGCGAATTTTCGCAACGCACCAGTAACCATGAGGGCAATCTTTACTCATACATGCATCCTGATGTTTATAAATTGCTCAACCGTTAGCGTTACACCATGGTGGTCCAAATTATTGGTTCATTGTTCTTTCAAATAAACAATCCCCAGCCGATTGTGCGGTAGCTCCCAAGTCTCCGCCGCCTCAAACTTGTTTTCTCGAAGCCAGCTTGTGACCTTTGACGAGGGCTGCTTCTCCAAGATGCTCAGCAAGACTGTAAAGTCCTTGGATGGCCAGTTTCCAAGCCAGAAGGGCCCGACAAAGATAGAAGCTGAGGGTCGGTTTTTCTCCTGCGGTGCCTGTGGACCTGGTTGAGCCATAACCACAGTAGCGATGTTCCAGCTGTAGCCCAGTGCTGTGGAACGGGACAACATCATACCGTATCCAGGGGCGCCATTGCGCTCGTCGAGCAAGAAGCCCAGTGTGCCTTGGTCAGAGCCATGATATTGGCGCATTTTCTGAAGGGCTTCATCGACTAGCCACTGACTGGGGTCTTGAGCTGTGGGGTGGTATGCTGAGCTTGGAGTTGGAAAACTCTGACCAGAGGTGTCGACGCTGTGGCTGTAATCTCGTTCAGCTGGCATGGGTTCGTGAGAGCTATAGATTGTGGTACTTTCCTTTAAAAGCATAAGCGGAATGATGCTTGTGGGAAGCTTGAGGACGCTGAGACCAAGACTGGCTGCTGCAGGTAAATAAGCGGGTATGAGATAACGATCTTGGCGCTGGGCTTGAGCATTTAGAATGAGCCAGCCACCGAGCACACTGCTCATCAGGGTCAATTGAGAGGTCCGTTGCCGTGCAAAAACAATCGAGAAGCCAATCGCCAGTACCAGAAAACCAATGCTCATCCAACCAACCGCATCGGCTGCTGCCGCTGGATACCACGACAGATTGCCATACTCATACCAAGGGGTGTCAATGATGTTCTTGTTGGTGAGCAAACCCGACTGTGAATTTCCAGCCATCGACACATAGCCGAGGACCTGTCTGATGTGCGTAGACCACCACGGCAGGGCAACCACACAAAAAGCACAAAAACCTTGAGCCACACGGTTCCAGCGACTGTATCGAATGGCCCAATAGGCAGCAATCAGGCAGGGGCCAACCAGAAAGAGCGGGGCGGTGTATTTGGTCATAAAGGCACAGCCCATCCAAAATCCCCAGCCACAGACCGCCTTGAACTTGGAGAGGCGGTGGGAGACGACCAGCCATGAGATCGATTGAAGGGCGACAGCGCCGGCAATCAGGTCAATCCCTGCGCTTTCCGCCTGTAACCACACAGGGCTAAGGGAAATCAACCAGAGAAATCCGATGATGGGGGTTTTGAGGCGGTAAAAGGCATTGAAGCTCAGCATCAAGACAAAGACGCCACCGAAAAGATGGGCTGCGGGATGACTCCCACCCACCAAATAGCCAGCAGTGTGCAGGACATAAGCAAAAGGCGGATGCGGTCCAAGCAGGGACGAAAAACAATGCACAAATAGCGTTAACTCGCCGTCTTTGAGCAGCTGGGCCAACCGTGCAGCGGTACCAAGGATGTGCGGTCCATCTCCACTGGGCCAGCGAGCAGTGGCCTGGATGATTTGCACCCAATAGAGAAGCAGTCCAAGTGCCAGCAGGTGATATAGCCACCATGACCATTTCCTGAAGTGGCGGGTCATGGCTTAAAGTTCACCGGAGGGGGTTTTTCGTTGATGCAAAAAAGGATGTATCCGCCGGCAGGGTCTTCACCCATGACGGGTGAAGTGCAGGCATGAAGTTCTTTGGGCATCGGCTGAATGGGCTTCCACTGACTCCACTGTTTTCCATCGGCGCTGCTGCTAATGACGGGCAGGCGGCGGCCATTGACATTGCGCTGTGCCAATAAAATGAGCGTGTCGTCGATGACGGTGGCAAAAGGCACTGTGGTGCCGTTGAACAGGCTGTTTTGTCCTGGGTGTTTGTCTACAGGACGCAAAGGGTCGCCACTGAGTTGAAGCACGGAGCCATTTTGTGTGGCAAAAACATGGCGTTCTTGATTGAAAAGGACAGGAGAGGGGTCTGCCAACCGTGGCGCTTCATACAATGGGGCTTCAGTTTGGCTGTTTCGGATGGGAATGGGGGTGTCAGACCGTGCAGGGTCCACGATGCCCTTTGGGGGCGAAATATACCAATATGCGCCATTGTAAAACTGGGGATCGATCATTGCCGTGGCTTGACTGTCATGTACTGCCCAGTCTTTTGGACTAAGGCTTTGACCATCATAGATGTATCCGTAGACCTTTGATGTCCAAACCTGTTCCCACCATGTGGGTGGACGAACCTCCTGAATCAGTGTGATCCTGAGCCCCTCTTCAACTTTATCGAGACCGAGAGACGAGACACCATAAGCCATTGCTCCTTTGTGTGTCCATGAACGCATATCGTCTGAATGAAATGCATGCATAACATTGATGGCTCCAGGCTCCGGACGCAACGCAAGGACCATGGGATGGTCAGCACAGGACATAAAGATATGAAAGAACATGATAGAATAGCCAAAAAATCAAGTAATGGAGTTAAAGATGAGTCGCATATTATGGGGAGTCCACACCAGTCTCTTCTTGTTTTGCGTGTTGCGGTATCGCATTCCAATCTTTATCGTACCGTGGTTAGTATTGTACCTCATTCACAGTTACCGAGTCTGGTTATTGCAGCCACAGACTGAGTTAGATCGAATGCAGTCAGCATTAAAATCAAGATTGAGCAAATTGACCCTTTCGAGAACAGAACAGACCAAAATCCTCAATGTGGCTTGCGAGCTATACAAAAGAACACAGATATTCAAAGAACGCAAAATTTCAGATGATTTGGCTAAGGTGTCACAGCAGCTCCGCATCGAAACTGACAGTTCACTGATTGAGGTGCTCAAGGACAAACAAAAAATGTTGCAGTCGCTTCATGAAGAAGAAAAGACGATTGCTCGTTCATCTTCTTTGCTTGAAGAAAGGATCAGCATCTTAGAGCTACAGGCCTTACAAGAAACACAAGCCACACTAGAATATCAGGATATAGAAGCTATACTGAATGAACGTCAAGCCTTACATGACATCATGCAGCGTTTAGACAGTATGGATTAGGAGCCCAAATGACACGAGTAGAACGCATTGAATCACTGCTTCAAAAAGAACTTAGTCCAGTATTACTGAATGTGGTTAATTTTTCACATGAGCACAATGTGCCTGAAGGTTCTGAAAGTCACATCAGAGTCTTTGCGGTCTCAAAAGAATTTGAAGGGTTAAGAGTTGTGAAGCGGCACCGTTTACTATACACCCTTCTGAAAGATGAACTCAATGGTGGATTACATGCCCTTCAACTTGATTTGCATGCCTCAAGTGAATGGAATGAGCAAAGCGAAACCTTGTCTCCACCGAAATGCAAAGGTGGAGAATAAGTGGTCTTCCTCGGTCTGTTATTTGTAGCGTGTAAGGAAAGCACCATTACAAATACGGTGATATTTCCTGAATCAGATACCAGTACTTCATCTACTGATTCTGGTCCTAATGGCCAACAAAGTTTAGATGATATCAACATAGACAGGGCGCTAGAACACTTGGCTGCGCTTCAAGAGATTGCATCCAATCATGGTGGAAATCGCGCTGCCGGAACAACTGGTTATGACGCCTCTGTGGCGTATGTGGTCGAAGTTCTAGAAGAAGCTAACTATACCGTTACGCAATGGCCATTTTCCTTTTCACAATATCAAATATTAGGTGATCCTGAACTATCGATAGGTTCGGAGCTCATTCAAGAAATATCAGTTCTTTATTATTCACCTGGTGGAACGGTTGAAGCGCCTTTGGCTCCCGTAAATCTGATGATACCGCCAGGCAATCAACCCAACGCTTCGAACTCAGGATGCAGCAGCTCTGACTTTTTAGGGTTTCCGAGTGGTTCTATTGCATTGATACAAAGAGGGTCTTGCACCTTTAGAGAAAAAGTGGAGTTTGCACAAGACGCAGGGGCATCTGCAGTCATTATTTTTAATGAAGGCCAAAGTGGTCGGGAAGATGTACTCGAAGGCACTTTAGGAGAACCTCAAGGACTTTCAATACCAGTCATGGGGGCATCATACGCTGTGGGCGCTTTTCTGGCTCAACGAGAAGGGGATGTCGTCACTTTATCGATTGATGCTGTTACCGGCGAAGTCGAAAGTGTCAATGTTTTTGCAGAACGCAGTGTCGGAGACCCTTCAGCACGAATTGTAGTTGGTGCACACCTTGATAGCGTATTCCGTGGGCCTGGCATTAATGACAATGGTTCAGGCGTGGCGAGCCAATTGGTATTGGCTGAAGAACTAAGTGCGGAAGGTCATGTGCCCGCTCAACGGATACAATTTGCATTTTGGGGGGCTGAAGAGCTTGGTCTTATCGGGAGTAGCCGTTATGTCAGTTCATTATCCGACAGTGAGCGTCGGGAGATTTTGGCAAATCTGAATTTTGACATGGTGGCATCCCCCAATTTTGCTCGATTTATTTACGATGGAGATGGTTCAAGTTTTGGAACTCCTGGCCCGAATGGTTCTGATTTAATTGAAGAAGAGTTTCAATCTTTTTTTGAACAACAAAACCTACCGTATGAAGCCACTGCATTTGACGGCCGTTCGGATTATGGACCTTTTATCATGGCTGGAATACCTGCAGGCGGTCTGTTTACGGGTGCAGAAGGAATTAAAGATGCGGGACAATCTATTTATGGTGGCAATGTGGGAGAGCCAATTGATGCGTGCTATCATCTGGAATGTGACTCTGAAGACAACATCAATGTCACCGCACTAAAAGAAATGATGGCCGCCATCTTTCAAGTGACCAGATGGGCTGCTGAGAGTGATGATCTTCGAAGTGGAAAATCAACCAAATCAGGCCGTCAAATTGAGTTAGACAAAAAAGGATGTCACGACATCCGTTAGCGCATAGATGTGTTGTTTCCGCTCGCATTGCGTGGATGAAGCCGGTCTGATATGCGCTGTGCAAACCGGTACGCTCTTTTTTTGAGTGTACCTTTAAAGCGTTTCATGAGTTTTTTATGTAAACCCTCGGCCATACAAAAACCATATCCCAACTTTTTTTGCTGAACACTGATGTTATCACTATTCAACTGAGAAATGCCCAACACCTTCAAGTCATTATTTAAAATTATGAATAAGAAGACCCCTAAATTACCTACAATTAAGAAATTTGAAGCTCAAAATGGATGTCAATAATGTTGATGTTGTGACAATCATCAAAGTTGAACGCAACATTGTACATTGGGCGATACTCATACAGTTTGATTTAAATACAAAAGGCAGTGGCGGGCAACCAGTGCCTTTTCTAT
>JAYYJC010000127.1:0-4361 GCA_036146655.1 Myxococcota bacterium
GGCGCCCCTGAACAGGCCCTGTTTTGGGATGGTCAGACCCACAAATCTAGGCTTCGCAAAAGAAGCATGCTTCGCTCAGGCAGTTTGGGTTCTCAAATGCTTCAAGATTTACAAAAAGCACGGATAAGACTAAAGTTCTCAAACTTTACCGGTGATGCCAAAGAAGAGCGGTCAATGGCCAATTGGCTCGAGCGTCGATTGGGTGGAGTGGCCACCAAACACATTTATGAGCCCTATGCTTCACAACGGTGGGGCACTGGTCTTGACATGTTGTCAAATACTTTGGCAAGGCACCATTTTTTTCAGCAGGAAGCTGGGGACTACTGTGCCATTGGAGGAACATACTCTTCCGCTCTTCAGGGGTTGCTGTCAAAGGTCAAGAATCAAATACAGTTTCACACTTCATTGCCAATAAAAGTTGATAAGATCGCCAAAGAGAAATGGTCTATCACGACAACTTCAGGTGTTCAATCTCACAACGGGCCCCTTTTGGTGTGCTTGGCTCCACAACACCTTCAGAAATGTTTTGCGGTTAATAAAAGTGTCGAAGTAGACCTTGATGCGCTTCATTTCTCTCATTTACATCTTGCCAATATCCGGGTTGAAGGGCACCACAACATTCATGATTTGCATGTATTTGACCCCGAATTCCCATTCTTCAGAGTTTGCTTTCCCTACGGACAAAAAGAACAAGCCTTTTTACACCTTAAAGATGGTCAATTTTCTGACGAAAAGATCGCATCTTCTTTTCAGAAGTTGGGAATCGGTAATCTTGTTGGTGACACGCACATAGAACGAATCACTTTAAAAGACCATACCCCAATTTGGACCATTGGTTGCTTGGCTCGTCATCGTCGTCTTATTCGCCACTTTGAAAGTGAATCAGTGTTTTTCTTTGGTCGACAAGGTTTGTTTACAGAACTCACGCTGCCAGAAGAGTTGTATTACCTTGACGCATTTTTTCGCCGACCAGATGTTGATGCAGCTGAACACCAAAGGGTACATCTATATCCCAAGCCTCGATTAGAAGATTATAATGTGGAAATAGGCATGGTCTACCGATGACAACTGTGCATGATTAGCCATGTCTAGATGTGCGGCTTCCATTGGGCTCTAAGTTTTTATATTGACACACCACTCGATGTCATAGGTTCCTGAGATTTGGCCCTCAGAGAATGCAAAATTAAAGGCACCTGTGACAAAGCTTTCATCTTCTATGCTGTCGACCTCAAGGGTGCCTTCAGTAGCTTTACTCACACCGAATGTCCCATCTGAGATATTTAAAAATTCCGCCTTGACAGGTGCTTCACCGCCAACACTAAATGACCCTTCTGTAACATCACTTTCGTTAAAAGTAATTTGAAGCGCTTGCAGATTGCTTTCGTAGGGTGGGTCTTCGCCATCCATATTTGTGCGCTGAACCCAAGCCATATCCATGCAATCTTGTTCTTTGTTTGTGAAAACAATGAAAGACGCACCAAAGAATGCTGTACTGGGATTAAATGAGGAATAACCATCTGTTCCCGTAACATCATAGGTGCTACCGCTTTGGCAGGCGATTAGTGACAGAAAAACTAGCATGCGATCTCCATAATACGATATGTGTATAACCGATATTTATTCTTCAGGACAGCGCAATGTTCCTCTCTAAGTTACCTGATTTTCCCTCGAGAGGGGAATGTTTGCTTCATCGGTTTCCCAATCACTCAGAACTAGAACTTAGAAATCCGAAAGCTAAGAATGCCATATCTATTCAGATGATGGCACAGCTCCAAGAAATTGTCGCCCAGCTAGAAGACAATCCACCAACATGTTTAATTATCTTTGGTGATGAATTGTTTTGTTCTGGAGGAGATCTACAGGATGTGCGCCATCATTTGATGGACGAGGCCTCAGAGATGTCGAGTTACATGACCGATCTGCTGGATAGAGTTAAACAGCTTCCGAGTTTTATTATCGCCGCTGTAGATGGCGCTGCCATTGGAGGTGGTGCTGAGATATGTACCGTTGCTGATTATGTCATATGCAATGTAAATGCCACAATCGGCTTTGTTCATGCACGGCTTGGTGTGTCACCAGGTTGGGGTGGGGCCAAACGGCTTATCTCCAAAGTAGGTAAATCACAAGCACTCTATTTATTGACGACCGCAGAGCGATATGACGCAGGAACCTTGGAAAGAATGCGTCTTGTTGACCAGATTAGCCGCAATGGAACTGCGGTTGAGACTGCACGGGAACTGGTGAATAAAATCAGTTTTTCCAACAAAGAAGCTGTTCAATCAGTCATTCAAATTGTAAAGCAGAATGCATGTGAAAAGTCCGCATTTGTGGCTCTCTGGGGTTCCAAATCACACCGTCAGGCTTTGGGGCTCGACGAATAATGCACATTCCGTTCGTTGTATTGATGGGTGTTGGGTGCCGTAAACCAGTGGTGGAGGTCCCAAAAGTTGAAGTTGAAAATGTAAGTTCTGTTCAGCCTAAAGAACTCATTAAATCATTGGCAGGTCAAATAGAAGAAGGAAAATTTCAAGACTTCAAACATGACATAGAGATACCGATATCAGACGAGTGGGGTGCTGAAATTGGAGACAGCAATGCCGCTTTGAGATTGAGATTACTTCATCAGAGCAAAGCAGTCAGCATTGAATACTGGATGTTTGACGGGATCTATGAAGCACCGATTCCAAGTGAGCGTTGTAGTTGGTCATTTACAGATATTGGACATTACAGCCGCTTTTCATTTACGAGAACAACCACGGTCGCTAGTTGCGAATACAATGAGCAAAGTCAGTTGGTTTTTGCCATCATTATACCAATGATGGAACAGACATGGCAGATCGAAGTACACACAGAGCCAGCCTTCTTACTTCAAAATCTGGAGACGGCTTATTCACACATCCAAAAGATTTCAATTCTCAATGATGAGCTGTCAAATATGTCTTCTTCGGAAAGCAGCACCGAATAAAAGAAGGCCGAGCAAAAGGCCCCTTGACTGACTTGTAGAGCCAGCAGCACATCCATCACCGCAACCTTCTGTTCCGCTTTCGTCACACCCTGTCGTGTAAGGGACAGCTCCAAGTTCCGCAAATCCGCCCAAATCATCACCTGAACTGCCTGCACCTGCGATTTGAAGATTGAGAAGTCCCAAGCCCTCAACCGCTGGCAGTGGAAATGAAAGGTCTCCAATCAAGCTTTCAATGTCAACAAGTCCAAGAACTGTGTCAAGTTGTCCAGTAACACTTGCTGCGAGTGAGTCTGTTTGTCCAGGTAGGAACTCATTGCTGCTGATGTCAACCAAAACGCGTGCAGGATCAAGATCTATTTCAACCGCTACAAGTCCAGTATTTTGATCAAGATTGATGTCGACTCCAACATCAGTGTAAAGATCAGCAGTCATGATTTTGGTTTGGCGGTGGTCAAGTTCTGCAACGAAACCCAGCCCAAGCTCTTCAATATCAATCCCGATGGCAGCTTCAGTGCCCATATTTAAGGTGGGGGGAGACTTTGGATCTGTGACTATAACCATGGCCTGTGTCTCAGGAAACAGAACTGTAAAGGCATCTTCAGTCAGAAGATTTAGAATGCTGGTGTCTAGTGGGAAGCTTTCATCATCTACGGTTTGGCAGAGTGTTCCTGATCTCCAAACAGTGTATAGCGCTTGGTTTAGAAAGTCATCGGCCGTAATGGCTGCGAATTGGTATGAGGAATCGACGCCAATAGGCACATCTCCAATATTCGGTAATCCATTTGAAGTGGATAGAGAGCCACCCGGATCATATGCAGCAACACAATCCGCTACTGTATCTGAAGATACAGAACCATTAAAACTGATGCGAAGACCATCGGGGCTGACAACTGCATCGGCTGGACTGAGATTTATGTAGAGTTCGGTTCCTTCCAAATCAACAGTTTCATTAATATTAGCCTGAGCAAATGCATCTTCAATGGTTGTTTCCAATTCTGGGATGAATTCTCCAACAGCAGACTCCAATTCGGGACCTGCAAGGTTAAGTACAAGGTCGTAGATGCTTAAGCCGATGAAGTTGAGAATGTCCTCAATGGTGCCAATTGCACAACTATCAAGATTGATATCATCGCCAGACAATGCATAATCAAATGTTGTATTTTCAATTACGACGTCAAGTTCAGTGTTACCGTCACCATCCATATCCGTGACATTAAGATTGACTTGAGCGAGAACATTGGCCTCGAAGGGTTCTACATAGCCATCGCAGGTATCATCAATGCAAAGTAGGCTGGTTTCGAGTGAGAATGGATTAGAAGGATTGTTCAACGAAACGAGAATGGTGATGTCCAAATCAAGATAGCCGTCTTGTGGGATAATATCAGCGTTCAAAACT
>JAYYJC010000128.1:0-14534 GCA_036146655.1 Myxococcota bacterium
ATCTGATGCATCCGAAAAACAGGAAAAGTGTCAAAGTTGTGCTGCTGAACAACACCATCGATGAGTTCAATCTTTTCATGAATCATAGAAAGACCGTACACGATGCCGCTTTCAATCTGTGCCCGAACAATGTCTGGGTTAACCACCAATCCACAATCCACAGCGCAGGTCACATGGCGTACTCGAATCTGACCATCAACAATCCCAGCTTCGACGACTTGTGCCACCACGGACCCAAAGAACTCACTCAAAGCAAAACCACGGCCCCAGCCATCTTCGATGGATGCACCCCAGTTGCTCTCAGCAATTGCTTTGTCCATGACAGAGCAGTGCAGTGGATGCTCAGACAGAAACTGTCTGCGAACCTCGACGGGGTCGGTGTTGGCGGCATGACTCAACATGTCGATGAAGGTTTCCATCATAAAGGTTGAATATGAATGTGCCACGGACCGCCAAGCTGTAACAGGAACTTGCGTTGTGATGGGGGTATACTCGAATCGAAAATGTGGAAAATTGTACTTGGTTCCAACAATTTCTCCCCCTTCAAAAAAACCCATTAGGCCGGTTGTCTGAATAAAACTGATCGTTGCATCACCAAGCTTCTGACGGAGCTTGGGAGGAAATGCAGTCGGAAACATACCCACAATCGAGTCACGCATGTCTGGAAAATGCTGCTGTGAAACCAAATGTGAGTGAATCCCAAGGACTTCACCCTTTTCACTGAACACACCTCGCATGCGACAATCTCCAATGGGTCGGTAATAACCAAGACTCATGTCGTCTTCCCGAGACCAAATGACCTGAACAGGCGTGTCAGGGAGATGCCGAGCAATGAGTACTGCGTCAGAGACAAAATCAATTGCAGACCGACGACCAAAGCCTCCACCGAGCATGGTAATTTCGACATCCACATTTTCAATGGGAATACCGTGAATGGCTGCTGCTACACGGGCACACATGGTCGGGGCTTGTGTTGGAACCCACAGCTTTATCTTGCTTTTAGACACCAATGCGGTGCAATTTTGAGGCTCCATTGTCGCATGCGACAGGTATGGAAAACCATATTGAGCTTCGATCATCCGTGACTTGTGTTCATCAAAGATCGTTTCTATTTTTCCAATGTCTTTTGGCCTGTGTGCGGCCTTTTGGGCTGTTTGCAATCGAGCTGCCTTGGCCAATTCGGCTGTATGCAGCCCTTTTGTGGCTCCCTCACCCCATTCAACTTCCACCTTTTTCGCTGCACGCGCGGCTTGCCAATATTTGTGTGCAACCACTGCAACGCCACGCGAATAGGCAAATATCTTTATGACCCCAATCTGAGACAATGCGGCATCCGATGATACAGACAAGGCTGTTGCCCCCAACTGAGGTGGGCGTATTACATAGGCACACACTTTTCCCTCAATGGCAATGTCCATGCCAAACTGTGCAATGCCGGTGCTTTTGTCAAGCCCATCTGCCCGTTGTCCCTTTTGACCAATCCACTGAAACTCAGATGCCGACTTCAATGGTGGGTCATTGGGAGCCGTTAGGCGAGCCGCCGTTTCAATTAGATCAACATAGGCTATTCTTTGATCTCCGTGGTAAATGAAACCATCTTTTGCCACACAAGATTCACTTGAGACATTCCAGTAGTCAGCAGCGGCATTCTTAAGCATCTCGCGGGCTGCAGCTCCTGCACGGCGTATGGGGAGAAAAAGTTCTTTGGTCGAGTTGGACCCCCCCGTCATTTGATTGCCAAGGGCTAAATTGTACACGGGTATGGCTTTAATGTTTGATGGGTGGACAGCTAACTCTTCTGCAAGCAGAGTGACAGATGCCGTCATGACCCCCTGCCCCATCTCCGATTTATTCATGGCCAGTACAATCAGACCATCTGTATGGAGCGACACAAAAGAATTGGGCCGAAAAGCACCTGTTTGTTCGAGCAACCGCACCACATCTTTGGGCCGATAAGAGCCGCATCCAGAAGTGGTGGCCCCCACCAGTAAAACGCCACCCATCCCACACAGTTGCGAGAGCATGTCACGGCGATTCATTGGTGTTCCTTTTTCTGTTTGGTTAATAACGAAGCCGTTCGTCGAATGGCTTTTCGAATACGCAAATAGCTTCCACACCGACAAATATTTGCAGACATCACCGCATCAATATCTGCATCAGTGACATTTTTTTTGTTTTGTATCAATGCAAGGGCACTCATAATTTGGCCTGATTGACAATACCCACACTGTGGTACATTTTCTTCAGCCCATATCCGCTGAATGGCATGTGGTTCACCATCATCACCCAGTATCCCCTCAATGGTCGTGACTTCTTGATCAAGCGCAGCAGATACAGGAGTCACACATGATCTTCGGGCCTTGCCGTTAATGTGTATGGTGCATGAGCCACACAATGACTTGCCGCAGCTGTATTTGGTTCCAGTTAGCCCAAGTTCTTCTCTCAGTATCCAAAGCAACGGCACATCTACTGGTGCATCGATGGAATGTTCAATCCCATTGACCTTTAAAATTGGCATTTAAAACTCCGACTGGGACAAATCAAAAGGGCGAGGAGAGTAGGACAGTGCGTTGGGAACCTTTACCGTAAGACCGATTTGATGGCTTTCCGAGGAAATTTCAGCACTTGGCCAGTTGGTATAGCGGTAATAAAGAACCACAACCCCAAGATTAAGCATCGGACGAGCATGGAATCCGAGTTCAACTTCAGAAGACTCACGGAATCGGAGACCAAGTCCGCCATCTATTCCAAACACAAGTTTTCCAATGTTGGGACCAATGAATAGATGCGGATGTATTTGATCAAAATTGTTCACAATGGCCCCCGAAGCACCGTACCACACGCCCTTTGTGGCGATTGTATAACTGGTTTCAAAACCTAAGAACCCACCATTAACAGATGTCCCGAGCTTTCTGCCGCCGGTCATCCCAGTGCTTAAAAACTTTTGCGGTGCTAGGTCGAACCCGTAGGGCAAATCGGAAGCCCTTGCCAGCATTAAAGAACACATCAAAATCCACATCGATCACACCAATAGGTAGGAATTCCTATGATAATTGGAGGCGATGTCAATGCAAGGCGATTAAATTCTCAAAATCACCCGCAATCCAGCATTCACACTGTTTCCGGATTTACCCATGAACCCTGTGCACACAAGAAATCACATTTCACTCTTTACAGGCTGTGGTGGCTTTGATGTGGGCTTTGAGGGTGGGTTTATGGTTCACAGAGCATCTCTCAATTCCAATGTTTATCCAGAATGGGGACCATCGGACAAAAAGCCGTGGATCTGTCTACCAAAACTCCCCTTTCGTACCATACTTGCCAACGATATTGCTGCCGCACCCAAAAAATGCTGGGAACACTTCTTTCAGGGAGAACCTGAACGATACAAAAAATGCAGCATCGTAGATTTGGTCACAGATTGGCAAGAAAACAAAATCCACTGTCCCCAAAATATAGATGTCTTGTCCGGTGGCTTTCCCTGTAAAGATTTTAGTCTTTCAGGAAAAAGACAGGGTTTCTCCTCCACGAAATCCCATTTGGGCCAAATATCAGATGATGAGATCAGTGAAACAAATCGAGGCGTGTTGTATTACTGGATGGCGAAAGCCATTGGGCTCACCCGCCCCAAGGTTTTTGTGGCTGAAAATGTCTCTGCCATGAAATCGATGGATGGGGTCATCGAGCGCATTCAAAGGGATTTTGAAAGTGTTGGCGATGGCTATGCCGTTTTTTGGAAGGAACTGAAAGCGATTCATTATGGCGTTCCCCAGACCCGTTCTCGCATCATATTTATTGGTCTCAACCGTTTGGCAGTGCGGGCTTCAGCTATTCAAGACATTCAAAATGGGCATTTTGATCTGTTCCCGCCGCACACGCACGGGCAAGCGCCAGAACTTAATCCCGTGGTTCCCGCCATAACCTATCTAAAATACCTAAAGGAGCCAGATGAGAGTACAAAACCAAGCCAGCAAAAGTATTCAAAAGCAAAATGGTTGTCCAATGGACAGGGTCAAACAGAGGTCAAGCGCAACTGCCCAGGCCCCACCATTCGCTCAGAACATCACGGAAACATTGAATACCGAAGGCTGTCTAAAGTCCATGGTGGAACCCATACCAGAGAACTGAGTATGGGCTATCCGGAGAGACGGCTGACGGCCAGAGAATGTGCGCGGCTTCAAACCTTCCCAGATAACTTTCCGTTTCAAGAGGCCGGCGTTTCAATGAACGCAGCATATAAAATGATTGGCAACGCAGTCCCGCCGCTACTTGCTTACCACATCGCACATCACCTCAATTGCAATTGGAACACATTGTTTGGCTCGAATTAAATAAGATTGATTCACATCCGTCACATTGCGCAGCTGAAATATTGGCTAAGGTTTTGAAAACCAAATTTCGGGATTGATCAATGTTTATTTTTTTATTCTCCTGTTCTGAGTACGACATTTACCGTGACGACAAAACCAATACGCCTTCCGACTCAGGCTCAATGAGCACTGACACAGCAAGCACCCCTCCCATTGATGCAGGGGAATGTACGGTTACACCAACACCACCCGAGGAAATTGGAATTGGAGATGCCTGTCCAAATGTTCCTGTTGGTGGATTTGATCCCATTGTAGAGTGGACCGCTGGGAATGGTCAAGGCTGTTTATCGTTACCAGTTGTCGCAGATATTAATCAAGATGGCATGCCTGATGTGGTGTTGAACTTGACCAACTTATTCAATTCGCCAGGTAGTCTAACTGTGGTTTCGGGAAATGGAGGGGCGACACTCTTCAGCGTACCAAGTGCCATGTTGGCGTATGGCTCGCCATTGGCCGTTGGGGATATCGACAACGATGGGGACCCAGAAATCATTGGTATTCGTGAATATACATCTGCTTTGTTCAATCCTGGTGACTACACTGCAGTGGCTTTTGACCACAATGGTCAGCAAATCTGGGAGTCTGAACACTACATCAATTTGGATTTTAATTGGGCGACTGCACCAACACTTGCAGACATGAATGGAGATGGCACCACTGAAATCATTGTGGGACGCGTCATCCTCAATTCAGATGGCAGCACCCGTGGGGTCGGACAACACGGACTTGGCTCGTACGGGATAGTCAATTTGGGCCAATATAGCATTGTCGAAGGCGCAGTTCCTGCCGTTACTGATCTGGACCTAGACGGCGAAATGGAAATTATTGTTGGCAATGCACGGTATGACATCGATGGAAATGCCATCTTCTACGATCCGACGGCTGGTGATGCCATGATTGCCATCGCCGATCTCGACTCTGATCCTGAAGGTGAAATTATCGGTGTTACTGGCAATACACTTCGAGCCATTGATACAGATGGTACCGTCATATGGGGTCCAATCACCTATCCCGAACCGGCCAATATCTTATCACCTCCGACAATTGCGGATGTCGACAAGGATGGTTTTCCTGAAATCCTGAGTGCGGGTGGAAATGAACTGCGATGTTACAACCATGATGGTTCACTTCTGTGGTCTGCAAATGTGGTGGATGAAAGTGGTGCCACAGGAGCGAGTGTTTTTGATTTTGAGGGTGATGGATCTCCAGAGGTCATCTATATCGATGAACAAAAGATGCATGTTTTTGAGGGTCCAACAGGGGGCATCAAATTTAGCAATCCAGAACATGCCTCAAACACCATGTTTGATTACCCAGTGATCGCTGACATCGACAATGATGATCAGGCCGAGATTCTTGTCTGTCACAACGGCTACAGCAGTGCATTTTCTGTTTATGGCGATTTGAATGAAAGCTGGATGCCAGCACGAAGCGTATGGAATCAGCATGCGTATCACATCAATAATATTCAAGACAATCTTCAAATCCCTGCGTTGGCCGAACCCTCTTTTATTCACTCAAACACCTATCACTCAGCAGTATCCACACTTGCAGAAAATGTGGCACGGTCTAATGTGGAAGCTGAGATTCTGGAAATCTGTACAGACGAGTGTGCCAATGGCAATCTCTGGCTAAGTGTTCGATTACGGAACACTGGTGACTCAGTGGTTCCAGCAGGAACTCAATTGAGTATCTATGCGCTCGATGGAAACGCAGAACGCCTAGTCGATACATTTACACTGAGTCAAAGCATAGACGCTGGCTGGACATCTGAAAGTTTTCAACTGGCTGTGCCGATTAATGCGTTCCCCGACATGTCTGGCGTGCGGCTTCGAGCCGATGATGACGGAAGTGGAACAGGGTCACTTGATGAATGTGCTGAACAGGACAATATGGTTCAGTCAAACGACGCCATTTGTCCCTAAATCAAGATGATGGATCTTCACCTCAAAGAGCTGGTGTCTCACACATTTGGTCATCACAGCAAAATTGTAAATGTGAAGCCATTGTCTGGTGGATGCATCAATACCGTTCAACAGCTTCAGTTGGACAATGGCATGAAGTTGGTGGCCAAGACAAACCCAAAGCCCCCTCCATTATTTTTTGAAAGTGAAGCAATTGGCCTTCAAACCCTTGCAAAAGCCCCTAGAGGCCCTGATGTTCCAGAAGTGCTGGCTTGGAATGAACATGCGCTTTTATTGACATATATCGATACTCGAAAAAAGAATGATCTGAGCGCAGCAAAATTAGGAAAATCCCTCGCATACATGCACAGACAAATTCAACCACATTATGGGTTTGAGAACAACAATTTCCTAGGCGAAAGCCCGCAACCCAATCCAAAGCATTTCGATGGAATCACTTTTTTTCAACGGGCTCGATTGCAGCATTTCCATCATCTCGCTCATCAACGGTGTGTCATTCCAAAGTCCATATCCAAGTCGATAAACATCCTGATTGAAGAACTCCCTACACGGCTAGAGATTCCTAATTCAGAGGGTCCGAGCTTGTTACATGGCGATCTATGGTCTGGGAATTGGATAATGTGCAACGAGGGTAAGCCTTGGTTGATTGACCCCGCGTGTCATTATGGTTTCCGTGAAAGCGAAATTGCAATGACAGAGCTTTTTGGAGGGTTTCCCCCTGCCTTCTATGCGGCCTATCAGGAGACATACCCTCTGTCTTCCAGTTACATCGAACGTCGTCCCATTTATCAACTGGTTCACATGCTCAACCATGTCGCCCTGTTTGGCCAAAGCTATTTGTCATCTTGCAAGGACTTACTTGCACAGTTGAAACCGTCAGGGAGACTATGACATCAATGTCGGTTCTCTAACAAACATTAATGTCTTAGCTCTGGAGATAATAACCTTTGAACCTTGTTTTAAATAAAACATGAAATTAACGCCATACTTATTGCTTGTCTGTTTGAAGTAGACTTCCAAATGGAGAAGACAATGCGATTATTGACTGTCATCATGATTTCAGCCTGCGCCACTCAAAACCTGGATTTAAGAGACACAAATACCTGCGCTCAAGACAGCAGCCGATTGCAATTGTCAGAACCAAGCCCGATTGGAATCGACGCTGAAAGCTATGTCGACCTCGTCCCAAATCAGTTTACGACTCCGTTATTTTTAGAAGGCGGCCAATCAAGCTGCCTAAAAGGAGCCATTGAACTTGATCTTCTCAATATCACTTACATCAACAGCACCCCGAATGGCACTGACTCGATTTCAGATGCCGAATGTGTGAATCACATTCTGATACCCGCTCAACTTGAACTCATTTCAAGTGACGGTTTATTAAATGAAATCATTGAGATTGGCATTGAGTTAGATGAAATCGCTGTTCAAAACAATGTTCTCAATGGACGGTTTGAACAACCCATTCGATTTCTAGACGGTGAACTCGGCACACAGCTGAGTGACGAAGAATTGGTCATCTCAGGTGTTCTCGGTGAGAGCAATATTGGAATGATTAGTTTACTGAGTGAGTATGAATATTTTGCAGCTGAGGTTTCAGAAGAAAGAATACTTGCAGCTTGGAACAACGATATCACTGGCTGCACAGAGTAAGTTTCACTTTAAGGTCGGATTTCTGCTTTACAATGCGTTTGGCAGCGTTACCGAATAAATAAGGGAGAACTTATGCCGACTTTCGAACACATTCCAAAATCTCAACTCTTGCGCAGAGGATTTTTAAAAGGCTGCGGCGCATGTGCCATTTTGGCCGCTTGTGCACCCAAGGACGACAGTGAAGGCTTTGGTGTTGCAGGAGGAAATGCAGCTCCAAACGCCCAACCCAGTACCGAACCCACTGATGATCCCACAGGCGACGACACAGGTTCACCACCTGTAGATACTGCAGACACAAGTGATACAGACACCAGTGACAGTTCAGACGACACAAACACACCTCCGGAAGATGCCTACGAAGTGTATCTGGGCAACTATCCTTCCCTATTTGAACCGGGTGGTGTCGAGTTCTTTAGCAACAATGGTGTCATGATTGCCATTACTCGGACGGGTGCAGGTGACTCAGACTTTTCGATTGTTTCTTCCATCTGTACGCACCAAGGTTGTACAGTAAACAGTGACTCTTCAGCAAATACCCCAACCGCTGGTGACAACTGGTTCATTTGTCCCTGTCACGACGCTAGGTTTGATGCCCTTGGAAATGTTTTGAGTGGACCAGCCCCGGAAGCATTACAAAGTTATTCATTTGTGGTCATGAACAACACCATATATGTGACGGACGTCTACTAGACCATACGGCGGTTCTGAAGACAGAAAGACCTTGCGTTGGCAGTGCAGAATCACATAGATTGAAAGCATGCCAATCTAGGAGTCGCCTAATGGGGATCATCATCCACAATGCCAGTACCATTTTGACCATGGACCCCAGCATGAATGGGGTTGGAGTCATAAATGACTCAAGCATTTGGATTGAAGGCGACAAAATCACAGCCCTAGGAAGTGGTGACATTGAAGGAGCAAACGCACGGCCAATAGATGGGAGCGGATGCATTGTGATGCCAGGCTTGGTCGATCCGCATACCCACAGCATATGGGCTGGTTCACGGTCTGCAGAGTTTGAACAACGCCTGGCAGGTGCAAACTACTCCGATATTCTAGAACAGGGCGGCGGAATCCTATCCACAGTGGCAGCCACTCGAGCAGCGTCAAACAGCATGCTTCGTCATTTGTGTTGGCAAAGACTTCAACAGTTGCGCAAAAGTGGGGTGACAACGGTCGAAATTAAATCAGGCTACGGCCTTACACCAAAAGATGAAGCACGCTGCTTGGAAATTGCAGGTGCCATGCCCAACAGCCCGAAGGTCTATCGTACATTTCTTGGTGCACACACCATACCTAAAGAGTATCGTTCAGACCGAGGGGCGTATATTCAAAATATTATTGAAGCCCAGTTGCCGTTGGCTGAGCCCCATGCAGATGCAATTGATGTCTATTGTGACAAGGGCGCATTTACGCTTGAAGAGTCACTTCAAATCCTAAATGCTGGCAGAGCAGCAGGGCTGCATATCCGAGCACATGCTGAGCAATGTAGCCATACTGGGATTGCTGCAGCCGCCGCTCAACTTGGCGCCTTGGCTCTTGATCATCTCGAGCATGCCAAAGAATCAGACATTGAAGCGATGGCATCAAACGGGACATTTGCAGTGTTCCTACCGGGCGCACAACTCTACCTCAAGGATTCTGCACCACCCACCGACGCATTTCGAGAAGCCGGCGTTCCCTTTGCCATCGGCACAGACCTGAATCCAGGGTCTAGTCCTATCCACAGTTTGTGGACAGCTGCGACACTGTCATGTCTCTTACAGGGATTAAATGTAGAGGAGGCACTGCTTGGTATTACCAGACATGCTGCAGAAGCACTTGGCCGACAAAACATTGGCTGGATTGGTGAAGGTCGAACGGCCGACCTCGTTGTCTTGAGACCCCCTCCAGGAGAACCCCCAATCGGCGCAGCACTCATACAGCACCTCGGTCACCCACATGTCAGAATGGTGATTCAGGACGGCGACATTGTCTACAAGCAATAATCTCTCTCTACGAAATATAACCATGGAAAAGCCTTGGTTGTGGGCGATTTCAGGGGCCGTGCTGACCATTCTTTGGATGCTCGGAGACACTTCTGGATTGTCTTGGATTGAGTTTCCACTCGATGATGGATGGATACACTTGGTCTATGTTCGAAGCATTGCCACCGTGGGATGGCCAGAGTACAATCCAGGCCAAGCTGAGACCGGAATGAGCAGTTTACTTTGGGTGCTCATCAATGTCCCATTCTATATGATTGGTCAAGTGCTCCAGCTGTCTCCAGCGGTCATGCCCAAGATTCTGTCCGGTACTTGTGCGGGTCTCTGCGCATGGAGATTGTACACGGTTTCAGATGATGTCCACACCACATGGAAGTGGTTATTGCCACTGCTGCTCTTATTAAATCCGCACTGGTTATTTTCAGCTGCGAGCGGTATGGAAGTGACCCTGACCGCTTTTTTATGGCTTCAAACCCTGCATACTAGAAATAAACCACATGCCGCCTTTTGGTGCGCATTGAGTGTTCTCTGCCGTTTAGAATCTTTATTTTTGTGGGCCACTCTCGTCCTCATTGGATTGGTCAATCGGCACTCATTACGCCAGATTGCAATGAATCTCCTTTTGCCCATTGGTCTTCTGTCCTTGTGGCTTGTGTATAACCATGGGGTCAGTGGACACCTGTTGCCAGCGACTTTTGCAGTCAAAGGTCAGACAGAATCCATTATTCGGCCAGACAACATTAAGTCCGTTGTGGAGTACTTTTGGAACCACATGGGACCTATTGGTCTATTTTCTATCGGGCTTGGACTGACACAGCTAAAATCAAAGCACCCACAATTTACTTGGGCCATTTACATGCTAGGCTTGGTCGGTGTCATGTCCATCACACATACCTTCTCTCAATCTGAATATTTCTATTGGTCACGGTACCTACATCCAATTTTGCCGGTTGGAGTCGCACTATGTGTACCCCTTTTGACATCGCGGTTTCGGTCGCTGCTGTTGTTGTGGGTGGGCTGGAACCTGTATACTCTTCCCTCGGTTCACCAATTGTTTGTGGCCAATGTAGAAGACATCCATCACATGGACACTTTGGTCGGCCAAAAGCTCCAAGCCCAAAATCAAGATGGATGGATTGCTTCTACAAATGCTGGAAGCGTTCGGTTTCACAGCAATCGCCCAGTCATTGACATTCTTGGCTTAAATGCACATGAACTGGCTCATGATGAAAATCCATCTCAACGGCTTCTTGAATTGCTCGACATCAATGATGTCCAAACTTATCTGCTCTTTGCAAGTGAAGACTCTGCACGGCTGGTTGACTTTCTGAACCTTGAACTCGTGGAAGTAATTGAACGCCCAAACTTAAGCCTGTGCGAGTGTCCGAGTCAGAAGAGTCTGGGCATTTTCAAAAAAAAACCGTAAAGCGGTTTGCGCCTAAAAAGACAACTTATAGAACCATTTTTGTATTAAAGAATGTATAGTAAGTCAACTCAATACAACAAAACTTGACTCCTATGCTTGGCTCCATTTTATTTTCCATTTACATCCAATCTGCACATGCAGAAGTCCCAACCGAAACTGAAATCTGGAATCTTGCCGTCACTGCGCTCAACGACGGGAAATATCAAGAGTGTCTCGACATATTATCAGGTCCGGGTCGCTCATATGTGGAACAACCAAAGTTTCTTGATCTCGGTTACAGCTGTGCGGTTTCGGCAAGCAATCTCCGGGCATCAGACTTTCTGAGAGAACAGCTCAGCCCCTTCTACCAACCAAGGAACGCATTGGACATCCATCATGCTTGGATGCTTGAAAAAGAAGGTCGCAAAGGGGAAGCCCTTGATGCGCTAATTCCAGAAGGTTGGAATAGCCAAGAAGAAAAACAGGTCGGAACAACCATGTTTGCAGTTTTACTGGTCAATAAAGAGCGTTGGACTGAGGCTGCTTATGTGGCTGCATCTCCTCACGTAGAACCCCGAGCCAAGTTGTACATTGCACAGCAACTTCGAGAAAATGGCTATCCTCTCGCAGCGCGCGAACTGTACGACAGAGTGTGTCCCAAACTTGAAAACCCAGAAGAATGGGGCTGTGCTTCAGTAATGCGGATTCCAACCAAATTAAAATAATTGATCTAGAACAATATCTCGACACCTTTATCCAGTCGGTTAAAGCAATCAAGGAAGGTGTCGAAACATGCAAATCCCACGGCTTCATTTATTTGAAATACATGAGCAACCTTGGTTTCCAAGTTCCATTCGAGATGGCGTGACCGATGGCCTTTTCACCGTTTGGAAACTGATGTTTTGGAAAAATACACTTCCACACCTTCAGGATCTCTTAAAGCACTCGAAAGGAAACAGGTTGCTTGACCTGTGTTCTGGTGCTGGAGGGCCACTTCCGTTGGCAGTGGAGTCACTTCGCAATGACATACCCAATCTTTCTGTGGTTCTCAGCGACATCAATCCCCACTGCAGTTGGAAATCAAATACGGCAGACACTCCGATTGAATATCATCCCAATCCAGTCAATGCTATGTCTGTTCCGACAGATCTTGGTGATGCCCGCACGCTGTTTGAAGCGTTCCATCATTTTCGGCCAAAGGCAGCCACCGCCATTCTTTCGGATGCCGTAAAAGCCAATAAACCCATTGCAGTATTTGAATTTCAACGCCGACAACTCTTCGACAGCCTAATGCCCCCAATGCCCTATGTATTGCTCGTCAGTAGTTTGTTGAGTTGGCTACACACGCCTTTCAGGTGGTCCAAACTCTTAGCCACCCTCTTTCCCATCATTCCTTTTGTACTCACATTTGATGGGATTGTTTCGACTTTTCGAACTTACACCCCGAAAGAACTTGCAGAGATGGCCCGTAGTGCTGGAACTGAAGGTTATCACTGGGAAGTTCGTCAAACCAAGGACCGCGGATTTGGGCGCATGACCTGTTTGATTGGATGGCCTGCTGAAGTAGGTGGCGTTTCAATCGTAGAATACGGCTAAATGATGCGCTTTGAAAAATCAGCCGAAACGAGTATTCAGCGCAAACTTAACGAAGGCCGTTTTTTCTTTGAACCTCAGTCTGCTGGCTCAAATGTGGCCAGCAACGGGTATCCTGAACCTTTGGCCGCATTGAGAACCTGATCTACTTTGGTTTCCGCCACTTCCTTACTGTATGGACCACCAGCGATGCCTCTTCCCTTTTCGTGAATCTGCATGGTGATATTCCATGCCGCTTCGGAAGACTGATGAAAGAAAAGCATCAAGATAATGGCAACGAAATCCATCGGTGTAAAATCATCATTGTGAAAAATGACCTTGTATTTCTTAGGTGGCTTGACTGCTTTTTTTTGCCGTGTCAGCAGTTCAACCGAACCACCCCGTTTGGGTGAACTTGTCCCTTTTTTCGCCATCGTAGACTCCTAAGTAGAGCCATTAACGCATTTTTACATAATTGGTAAGTACAGCCCACTTGACATTGTCAAGGAGTTCTCAACCGTTAAGAGTCTTAATTTCGACAAATACCATTCTTAATAAGCGAGGATAAGAGCAACTTGAGTGTATAAAACCCCAACGCTAATCGTAAGCACAACAGTTTTAAAAATACCATTATCAATCTAGGCTAACTGTAAATTGAATATAAACTTGATGGCGCATATTTGACTTCTATTTGATTCAACTCAGGAAACTCTTTGGGATTGAACCATTTGTTCGTCTAATGCTTTATGATGGTAAGCAACATGAGCATGACCAACCTGAGCAGGACTCTACAATCCCAAATACTCATCGCAAGGCTTAATCATCCACTCTGGTCATTTAGGCATGTCCTTGGTGGCCTAAAGTTTGCCAAAAGGTGGATAATCAATTCAGATGGGACAGCCCCCACTCCACTTGCCATTGCTTGGTATCTCACGCATGCATGTCCAGAAAAGTGCGACTTTTGCAATGTGTCACGAGCACTCAAAGAGGAGCAGCCACATCTGAGGTTCAAAGACGCACGCCCATTAATTGATGCACTTGTTCCAAAGATCCCTGTTGTTGCACTCGGTGGCGGTGAACCAATGGCACACCCAGATATCATTGACATTATCCGCCACATCCGAGGTAATCGCGGGAGGGTATTCGTGGTAACCTCCGGAACACCTGTTGGACCGACCTTGGCCCGTGCGCTGTGTAATGCCGAGCCTGAGATGATCATGGTATCTCTGCTCGGTCCAGAGGCTGTACACGACAACAGAATGGGACGCATCGGCGCATTTAAACGCACGGTTGCAGCCATTAATCACATCCAAAACAACCGCAATAAGAAAAGAACAAGGCTTATTATCAACTGTACCATCTCACCCAACGAGCATTCTTTTTTACATGAAGTCGTTCAAATCGGTCAAACGCTGGGTGTAGATGCCATTCGATTCAGTTGGTTAAGTTTCATGAGCCCCACCGAGCAGAAAAAATTGCCGCAAGCTGAACCCTACTTCATCTTACCTGAATCAGACATTGCAGAATTTGATGATGAGGTTCTCTGGCAAACCGTGACTCAAATCAAGCGTCAATGGCCACAGTTTGTCCAATTTCTACCCAACCTAACCCAAAATGAACTCCA
>JAYYJC010000129.1:0-9106 GCA_036146655.1 Myxococcota bacterium
TAGTATTGTACCGCCAAAAATAAAATATGACCCATGAAATGGGCCATATTAATCAACTTCGTAAGGGGAAGTTGTTCAGGTATTAGTCAAGACCAGGAACATCAAGACCTGCGACCTGAAGGGTATCTACAAGACCACCGACCAAACTTTCCAGCTCGGATGGGTCTACAAATGCACCACCACAAACAGCGAAGTCGGCTATTTCGCTGACAAAACAACCTGTTGATTCTTCAACAGCGGCGACACACATCCGTGCAGCTTCTCGTTGTGTGTTGGGAACAGCTGCAAGCGATTCTTCAGGTTCAAACAATCCACCAGACTCACAAGAAGAGACAAACCCACTGATGGGGCCAAGTCCAAGACAGTACTCCTGAGTGCTTGAGGCACCCACATCAGCTAGAACGGCATCAACCTGATCGGTTGGGGCGCACGCAAGGGTGGCTTCACAAATACCAGATGCAAATCGATTACACAATTCGGTATTGGATTCAAGGGTGGCTTGTCGGGCTTCCACAAAGGTGTCTAATGTGGGGTCTTGGATCAAACAATCCGCAGGCAACAGATCGTCTAAACTCAAGTTTGTCACTTCTTCGAATGAAGAGACAAAAAATCCGCATTCACCAGCGGTTTCATTGTCGTCGATGCCACTCGTACACAAGTTCAGTGTTGTGGAATCACCAACACTGAGATCTGCATAATCCGCACAGGTGGGATCTGCGGCTTCAACAGCAGCCAAACAAGAATCCGTGAGAGCGGCCGAGTCGATTTCTCTCTCGGTTTCATTACAGGATACAGCCCAATCGCAAAGGGCATCGCAGTATGATTCTTCTGCTTCACCAACAGCGTCTTTAAGGTCACTGACTTTTCCGCCACAGGCAACGAGGCCGACGGATACAAACATAAATCGCATTATTTCTCCAATTATTTAAGTATGGGTGTTTCGGGTCCAAAAGAATATATCACACCGCTGTCACATTTTCCCTACTTTTTGCAATTCATCTTTCAGAACCTTGGCTATGACGAATCTTCCGTTTGATGCACCGCCTGCGCCACGGTTTGTCTGCGCTCTAGGGCAGCCCACACCCCAAGGCGCTTTAGAAGCCAGGGCCCCAAGCGAGGAAAAAGGGCGTAAAGTGCCAAAAGCGGTCGAATGGGAGAAGGTGTTACCAATACCTCCGTGGCGGATTTTGATAAGACCTGATTCACCCCTTTCAAAACTTTACTTAACGGAACCGCCTTCATCAGTACAGGCGCTTGAACACCGCTGTCGGCCCACATTCCTGCGTCTGCCACAAAGGAGGGACACACTGTGCCCACATGCACACCGCTTCCTTCCAGTTCAAGTGCCAAACTCGCCACAAAGCCATTGAGTGCGAACTTGGTGGCCGAGTAGATCGAATTAAATGGGGTTGGAGACTTTCCGGACATCGATGAGATGAACACCAGCCGTCCGTTCCCTCTGCTTTTCATGCCCGGCAATATTCGATGGGTCAAAAGGATGGGTACAGTGGCATTGAGCAAAAGTTGTTGCTGAATTTGAGCTTCGTTTTGCTGCTCAAATGCCATTGCAATCTCCATACCTGCATTGTGTACGACAATGTCCAAATCACCCAGCGAGTCAACGACATCAAGCAAGTGTTTTTGGTCGGCTTCTCGACAGAGATCCAGAGGTAGAATGTGGGCACGTCCCCCTCGCTGTTCGATGTGATGAGCCGTTTGAAGCAATCCCTCTCTTTTGCGTGCACAAATGACAATAATATCGGCCACATTCCACAGCTCGGTCGCAAGATAAGCCCCGATTCCGCGAGAAGCACCTGTCACAACGGCAATTTTTTCTCGACGAGTACTCATGATTTATCCCCAGACATCACCGTGACTGAATCACCAATTTTCAATGTTACCGGTTTCCGAAGCAAGGCATTTTGCCCAACCATGATGCCTTTTTCTTGTCGACGACTTGTGGACAGCACTTTTAAAAGGGGAGAGCCACTCTCACCTGTTTCGGGGTCCACTGTGATCATGACACATCGGGCACAGGGTTTGACCAAATCGAAAATTCCCTCGCCAATCCGTAGAGTTGACCACGAATCTTCGATGAACGGTTCATCGGCGGTGACAATCAGATTGGGTCGAAACCGTCGCCAGTCAACTCTTTCTTCCGGGGATTGAGATTGACAAAATTGGATGCTTGCTGTGCTAATCACCAGGTAAGGAAAACCATCCGCAAAACCCACATGTGAACCCTCTTTCGAATACCTTGAATTCACGGCTCGACCTGTGGGGTTGTGATGGTATACCAGCCGGACTGAACGGCCCAAGAATGAACTAAAGAATTCGTCTAACTTCGAAGGAAAGTGAATGGCTTGAAAATGGTCGCCCCAAACCTCAACCCCAATGCCATTCCCGAGTTGGCGCTCATGTGGCACCGTTACTGAGTGTCCATCTGGATGGGAAACCAGCCAGCCGTCAGTGGTAATTTGAACCGAAAGTTGGGCAAGCTGGGGGTCCTTTCGTTGAGAGACGAAATGACCACTTTCTTCGACAAGCATCCAGCGCCGATCCCATTTAAGGCCAATTGGTGTGGCGAGAAGCGAAGACACCTCAATGCCGCGTAATGACTTGATGGGATAATAAATGATGCGTTCTAAAGTCATGTTCAAATGAATAGCACACCCCTCGTCCAACGCACACCGTTTTGCAGGTTATCACCATGTCTGCGCATTGCCAACAACATTGGGGTCACACCTTTTCCCACATAAAACAGTAGAAGATAAAATGGCCAATCGAAAAAAACAAATTGCAAGTTACCTGACCGGAGCAGCCTATGTCTGGATTGGGGTGATGCACTTCATAGACCCATTGCTCTTCACACCCTTGGTTCCAGAACTGATTGGCGCCCCAATCTTCTGGGTTTATCTCAGCGGCGTGGCAGAGGTTGCGCTGGGAATGGGTCTGTGTGTGGATCGCAGTAGACCTTATGCGTCTCGAATCATCATTCTAATGCTCCTTGTCTTATACAGCGCAAACCTCAACATGTGGCTCAATGACATTCCCTTCAATGGCCATGTGATGAGCACTGGTGAGCATGTGGTTCGGGCATTGATGCAGTTGTTTCTGATCATGGTCGCACTGTGGCTGTCCGACCTGAAAATGACTGAGAAATCAAAACAGTAACACGCAGATTGTACACAAAATGGGCATTGTCCAAAGACATCACAGCAATTGACTATTGAACTGCTAATGTATGAAATCCTCACGCCGGAAGAGTCCATGCTTACCAATGTCATTCTCTCAAGTCTTTTGGGCTGTTCAACACATCCCAAAGTGTCAGCACCTCAGGACATCTCGACGCCAAAAGACAGTGCCACGATCCCCAAGCCGAGCACTGCAGAGCAGCTGGAAGACTAGCCGTCCTCTGACACAAAGCCCTTCCAGCGAGTCATGTAGTCAATAAAGGCCGGCCCGAGACCTTCTTTGGCCAAATGGGCCCTTGAGACGGGGGTGGCGACGGGCTTAAAATCTGAATTGGCGAGCACCTGCTTTGGATAGTCATGGTGTAAAATTCCCGCACGGCCAATCGCCACAAAGTCAATTCCGGCCTCAAGAACTTGCTTCACCTGAGCTGCTGTGGAGATCTTTCCGGCCACCGTCAGCTTCACTGCGTGTCGATTGAGACTCAAAACATGGTCAAGAAGGCTTTTGTTTTGGTAAGCCGCTTGCTCAGGCATTTTAAAGACATCCCACAGCGAGACATCTAGAAAATCAACGAGCCCAGAATCAATGATCTGCTGACACAGGTCCATGCACTCCAGCAGATCGATTCCGTGGTGCTCTGGAGACAATCTCAGCCCCAGTAAAAAACTGGGACCGCACCGCTGACGCACCCCGTCGAGAATTTCAACAATCAGCCGAGCGCGGTTGGCCAATGGTCCGCCATAGTCATCTTGTCGCCTGTTGTACATGGGGCTTAAAAACTGACACAAAATATAGCCGTGGGCCCCATGAATTTCGACCCCATCATAACCCGCCTTCTGAGCACGAACCGCAGCAGTGATGAAATCCTCTCGCAACTGATGGACTTCAGTAAGACTCAAGCCCCGGGCACCCGTGTCTTCAAAATCAGAGGGACAAACCGGTGCGGTTCCGATCAGTGATTTGGGTGAACGGGCCCCGGCATGGTGTAGCTGAATGACGGCCAGACTGGTTTCGTTTCGGATGCCTGCCGCCAAGCGGGTGTGTCCTTCAAGATGGCGGTCAGAAAATATTCCCAGCTGCCCTGGAAAGCCTTGACCGATCTCTTGTACATGCGCCGCACAGGTCATCGTCAGGCCAAAGCCCCCTTTCGCCCGCATGGTCAACCAGTGATACTCGTCGTCGCTCAAGCATCCGTCTGGATGACTCTGATGGTTGGTCATGGGGGCCAGCATGAACCGATTGGTCATCTCTAGCCCACATGGGAAATGCAATGACTGAGATGCCAAAACTTCGTTGGATACGGGGAACTTCATCAGACTTTTCCTATGGGTCAGTCCCCCCTTATGGGCACGCATATTCGACAATACGGGAGGTGATAATTGACATAACATCACCGTCTGAGACGAAACAGGGCCCATCCTTTGAAAAGGTCTTATTTCTGGTTTCAAGTTCTTGGTCAGCCAAAACTTGTGATAAAAAAAAACCCTAGACAAAGTCTAGGGTTTTGAAGTGGCGCCCCAACCAGGACTTGAACCTGGGACCTGCGGATTAACAGTCCGTCGCTCTAACCAACTGAGCTATTGAGGCAGAAAGCTTTCTCTGATTATCCATTAATTCATCTCCTGTCAAGATCCCCGACCAAATTTTAGGCCCTCTTACCAAAAATCTTGTGAGTGGCGAAAACCAGCAATGAGCAACAACTGTAAAACCACCGCTGTACCGAGAATCCACTTCGGGTACCTCCCTATCTGACCCCCTCCCCAAATCAAGCCTAAGGGCACCAGAAAACACCACAAACGAGCCACCTCACCAATGGTCTGGCCGAATGTGAACAGTAATATGAATACCAACAATAAGGACCATCCAAGCCGTTTCAATGGCAGATTTAGAGAAGAATCTAAACGGCATGTGTCAATCAACATGAGAGAAACCAGCGGCCCACCAATCCACCAAAGCCACTCCACTCCATTCAAAAGAGAGAACTGAGCCACTAGCCAAGGGTCCCAAATCCAGTTTTTCCATGTTGAGTGATGCACCATGGCTGCTGAATAACGAACCCAAGGCAGATATCCCCCAAATAGGCCAAGACAAAGCATCGAAAGACCGCCTAAAATAACCCCCAAACCCCATGCCAACCGAGGTCTCCGATTAAACATCCAAAGCAAAAAAGGCAACAGCAACACAGCTGGAAGCAATGAGAATGAGATAAAAATCGACAGATATATTAGTATCCCCAAACCCAAACCCTCTGCCCAAGTGCGGCCAGTTCGCAGTGTCCAGAGCCACATTCCCAGACACAGCAATGGATAGACAGCTTGATCAAAATGCAATTGAATCAGAGCAAAACTGGGTGTTAAGGCGTAGGCGATTGCAATTCCAATGGCCTGTTCTATTTTCACAAAGTAGACAGCCAAACGGTACACCAACAACAACGACAATGCAGCCAATAATGGCATCACAAGGGCCAATACCCGAACCAGTTTTCCATGGGCTTGACTGACGACATGTTCGTTGGAGGTGTCCACAGAAAAAGGAATACGGTCCGCCAAGCGCTCAAACAGCATGTAGCCCATTAATTGCCCTGGAGGCTTGGAGCGGGCAAACCGCTGAGAGGGCGCAGAGGCGAGGGTCTCGTAATGTTCAAGCACCTGCAAGAAGTCAAGTTGGTGACTGGCAATGACAGAAAACTCTCGGTGACCAGTCGTCAACGCTCGATCTTCCAAACCTGAAATCCCCTCACCTGTACTAAGAACCGGACCCCACTGAACGGTCACGCCCAGGACAAAAAGAAGGACCATTTTAATCCAAGAGACTTCGGTCTTGATGCACGCCCAAACAAGCGTAAGGGTCATCATTATCCAAATCCCTGTGATCCCCCAATCCCAAACAGCGGCCGTTTGAAATCGCCATCTCCAGCCCTCGAGTTGATGCACTGTTTCAATTTGAAACCACACGGTCAAGACCGTACACAAGCCGAAGAATAGCCCGATTATTCGCCCGAATTGACCGGTAAGTGACTCTTTCATGAATCTCATTCTACCAGACTTGCAGATTTCACATATCCACTTAAAATGACACTGCTCATTTATAAGGAGTCAAAATGGAAGTTCATTGCTTTACCGTCGGTGCCTTTTCAGTCAATACCTATGTACTTGTGGACACTGCCACAGGCCATGCGGCAATAGTTGATACAGGGGAAGATCAACAGCTGGTTAATGTTCTGAAGCAGAAAAATTTTGACATCAAAATGATTCTTCTGACACATACGCACCTTGACCATGCTGGAGCACTCAGCTTGTTGCAGGCCGAATGGGATGTGCCCACTTACATGCCCAAGGCAGATCGACCCTTGTTTGAAACCTTGCCCATTCAAGGCAGCATGTTCGGAATGCCCCATTTAAATCGCCCTTGTGGCAGAATAGATCACGAAATTGAAGATGGCGCTGAAATACAATTGGGTGAAACCACCCTCAAATTCATATCCACACCAGGCCATACTCCTGGCCAAGGGTGTTATTACAATGATACTGACATCATTGTCGGCGACACGCTCTTTGCCGGTAGCATTGGACGAACCGACTTTCCACTAAGCAATCCTCAGGAAATGGTGGCTAGTCTGAGACGGCTGACAATGCTTCCTGGTGCACTCCGTGTCCACAGTGGTCACGGGCCAGTCACCACACTCCAACATGAACTAAATACCAATCCATTTTTAGGCTATATTCGCCGTGAACGGGGGATTTCGGGGCCTGCTGGTATTGCATGGACAAATGGTGTCTAGAGATTAATAAACGGCTGTGTGACGGTGCATTACATCAAACTGATCTGAGCTGACTTCAAATTGAGGTGCACACATCGCAAGTGTACACACGGGCGCAGCAAACATCAAGTGATTTTTGTACACAGAAGTGCATGTGTTTAAATCCTCGCACTCAGGCGTGTCATCAAGTGCATCATACGCACTAAAGTCAAGTTCCACAGGGTGAAATAAGCCGAGATAATGCCCTGTTTCATGCGCCAATGTTTCGCTTAAAATCCGAATATCCTGTTCGCTAAATGCACCATCCGCTCCAGCGTGTGCCATCCATGAAACACCAATGTAAGCCCTTGGATGAACAGCCATGGGACCCGGAATGGAACCACTGAAGCCCAATCGGAAGGGATCAGAATCAATCCAGTTTCCAAAAATGACCACCATGGTTTCTGGAGGCAGACTCTGTCGAATGTCCATGACTATATCAAGTGGCGCCAGTAAACTGAGTTCATTGGGAACCGTTTCATCACAGGGCTCTTCCAGCACAGTGACATCTTGCTGGCTGTATAGTTCAACAAATTGATCAATGGCGTCTTGAACGGCTTCATAAGACTCAGGGGCTTCTTTCAAATGAGATCCGAAACAAAATGAAACTTTTAGGTTTCCAAAAGACCAATCTGTATCAGTTGCAGTGGTCACACTCACCTTTATTTTCTCTTTAGGTTGTTCCGGAACATGCCACCAAATCCGCCACTTTCCTTTAAAAAGAGCAGTATCTACATTTCGAACGGGCCATTGAAGGGTGCTGTCAGCGAAATAAGGCCATACAGCGTTGGTCAGATTAGAGTCTTGTGAACGCCACTTTTCGGAATCCATCACCTTTTTTTGGTTGGGGTCCAATAGGGCTTGCGCATACACCGCTTCGTTTGCTTCGACGGTTGCAACAAAAGATGTCACATTCTCTGGCACTCGAATGGGGAGTTCTGCGATGCCATCTGCATCGGTTCGTATAACAACTTCAACGGTCTCGAATGGAGTCTCCTGAGGACTATAGCACCCCAAGAAGCTAAGAAACATTTTTAGACTCCGAATAGACATTGAAACGGTTTGATTTGGTAAAACCAATCAACCCCATTCCCAGCTGCTGCGCCAGTGTGACGGCCAACGACGATGGGGCACCTATGGCAACGACCAAAGGAATTTGTGCCATAGCAGCCTTTTGGATCAACTCGAAACCCGCTCGACCAGACAATACCAAGATCGCTTTCCGACACGGAAAAATATCATTTTCTAATGCATACCCAATCACCTTATCGACCGCATTGTGTCGACCAACATCTTCACGAACCACAAGACAATTCCCGTCTAAGGTAAATAGGCCAGCGGCATGGATTCCACCAGTTTGAGCAAACGCATTCTGAGCGCTTCGCAAGGCCTCTGGTAAGTTACAGATTAAACTGGGATCAGGCATGGCGATGGGCTCAACCGTCAAACCAGTTTGAATGATTCTATCGATGCTTTCCTTACCACATATTCCACATGAGCTCGTGGCAAACAGTCGCCTATCAGCCTTGTGCGTTCGAGCCATCGGAACACCACCGGAAAGCACAGCGTCCACGGTATTCCTTTGAACATCACTGGGATCATCTACATGGGCAATGGCATACACATCATCCCGACCATCAATGACACCTTCGGTGCATAAAAATCCGAGCACCAATTCAATGTCGTGCCCTGGGGTACGCATGGTCACCGCAGTGGGCCGCCCTTGAACACGGATCTCCAATGGCTCCTCTATCGTAACAATATCTTGTTCCGAATTGCTCCATTGTCCATTGAGATACCGACGCAACTGAATATTCAATGAATTGCCCTAAATCTCGATTTGGGGGCTATTCAGCCCATCATCGTGAAGACCACCTCTGTCAGCCGTTCCTTGCCGAGTTTGTTTCCCCACCCAGACCAATCCACTGTGTTCAATCACCTCATAGCACGCCACATGACGGTTGTCTTGAGACAGACAATCTCCACTTGAAACATCGAAACGCCAATCATGATACGGACAAGTGACCACCACACCATCAATGTCCCCTTCACCCAATGGACCATCTTCATGTGTGCATGCATCGTCGATGGCGAATAAGCCCGCTTCCAATC
>JAYYJC010000130.1:0-2694 GCA_036146655.1 Myxococcota bacterium
CAAAGTGTCTTCTACTTGATAGACGGCCCCCATTCCTCCTTTGCCAAGTTCGTCACCGATGACATATTTTACTTCCGGATTGGACTGCGGTGGAATGGGTGGTGGGACCAATGCGCTGGATTGAGGCACTGGACTGGTGTATGGGTGGTGTTTTGGTGTAAATGCAGCGGTATTATTCAATTCCAATGATTTGGAATGGGTGTCCTCTCCAAAGAGATTTGACGTGGCCGTTGAATGTGTGGTTTCGGCCAAGGTGCCTTGGTCATCATCCATCTGACTTAACTGTGATGATGCGTCGATAGAGTGACTGAGCTGTGGTCTTGTGTTGGTGTGTGTATTGTCTGCATTTGGTTCAAGGGAGAAGGTATCTTCAGCGCTTGAAGATGAACGCTTTTGCGCATTAACGATGTGCTGAATTGAACTGTGGGTGTCTTCTGAGGCAACCATTCGATGGGTTTGAATGGTTTGATCAGTTGGCGTGGTTGACATGGTTTTGGACATGGCTATGGATTACACGGGTTTGAGGTGAGGGTAATCGCATTGTCATCTTCGTTGCACTCCGTGACCTGTTCGGTATTATCCACACTGAGAATCACACCATCTTCTGGTATTTCTTCACGAATGACACGAAGACCTAATTGGACACTGTAGTTAGATTTTAATTCGTCTTCAGTGGTATAGCTGTGTAACAGGTCACCCGATTGGCTTAGGACACTGATGGTCACGCCTTCAGGTATGTCAGAAGCCCCAGTATTTTTGATTTCAACGGTATAGGTGATGACACCGAGCTCGCAATCATCAATGCAAGTGTCAATAAGTGTGGGCTTTATCTCAGCGAAATTGCGCTCCAATGGACTGCTTGCCGTACTGTTGAAGCTATTTTGAGTTGCGAAGTTGCTGGGAGATTGACTTGGAATAAGCCATCCGTTTCCTTGCATCCCTGCCGCATAGCTTCTTTGGTGCCATTGAGTCATATTGTTGGTGTTTGCGCCGCCATTTTCAAGTTCTAGAATCCAGAGGCCTGTGCTCAAGGTCACCACCAGTTCCGGTGCGCCTTCGCCATTGAGTTCAAGTGCATAGGGAGTGGCCTTTGGAGTGCTGTCCAGTACATAACTTAGGCGTGTATTTCCTGTTTTACCATCTAGGAGAAGGAGTGCATTTTCAGAAACTGCCACGATGTCTGCGATGTCATTGCCGTCGACATCCATTGCGCTTGCACCCATGGGATTTGTCGTCGATAAAGCCTGCGTCCAGATCAGTGAGCCGTCCACATTATAGGCAACCAACTCCGTTTCAGTCTGAATGACCAATTCGACTCCACCGTCTCCGTCGATATCGGCAATCAGTGGTTGTGCCAGACCTGTGCTGTGATTCCAGGTTCCTCCAAGTGTACAATCATGATGATACCAGCTCAATCCACCTTCGGTATTAATCAGAAACTCTCCATCTCCATCTCCATCCAAATCTGCAGATGCGGGAATTCCTTCATTGATACCGGTTTCACATACCACGGCACCATTGCTTTGACGGACAGTACTGCCATCTAGCCATTCTCTTTGGCCGTCCCCGTCAAGATCAGTGGCATAACCGTATCCAAGGCCCGTACTGCCGCTTTGTTGAATGAGGGTACCTGAAGCCGCAGACACCACAGTGCCTTCCATCAAAACTTCTGCCTGACCATCTCCATTAATATCCAATACCGCTGGGTACCCACCATTACAACTGATGGGCGTTTGGGTATGAACCCAACTTAATGTGCCGTCAATTTCCCATCGAGCCAAATGGCATGTGTCTGATTTTCCAAAGGGAAGAACGGTCCCAAAGATACCAATTGCGGTTTCAAGTTCTCCCAGTCCGACAGCCAGTTGTGTTCCACCATGTGGTTGATGTATGACCCCGTTAAATTCGGCGTCGCTTGATGACCAATGATTGACAAAAGTGTCAGACGAAAAAAGACCGAGGCTATTCTGTGTACCGTCATTGGTGACGGTTAGAATATCTGCTGTATCTTGGGAGTTGATAAAACCATCCCCATTGTCATCTGTGAGTTGACCTGTAATGGGCAATGCCGTAACCAAAGCATCCAGTGATGTTCGGTTTAGAACCTCAATTGGCTCTAGATTTGGTGATGCCTCACAGCTTAATGAGGAAGTGAGGGCTGTGAATGTGGTGTCTTCGATGGGGCAAGTGAGTGCATCGTCGATCCACAAAAGACCAGTGTGGCCTTTGTCAGAAGTGGCGCAGGCAAAAAGGGCGAGAAGTATCATGGTTCTAGACCAAGGTGGGATGATAAGGGGAGATTATAGGGGAGGAGAAGCCGCTGAGGGCTTGATCATTATACCCTTAAAGCCGTATGTTCACAAGGACTTAATTCCTTGACAGTGATGACCTCCTCTGAATAGCGAGTCTTATTTTTGGCGGTCAATGATCGCTTTTGATTCTAAGGCTGCCCTTCTTAAACCCACTTGTTGGGCCACAAGTGCTTTGTTAAGTATGTCTGCTTCTCTGACACGCTTAAAGCTGTCAAAAATGTCAAGGTGGTGTCGCAATGAAAGTTTCACTTTGGTCCAGAATGGAATTTGTTTTGATGATTTCTCGAGTATGGCAGGAGCGATACTTCTTAATCGGCTTAGCGTACCTGAGGCCTCTGTATCGAGTCCCATTTTGCCAAAGTACCCCTTTTGATTGAGGGTT
>JAYYJC010000131.1:0-10000 GCA_036146655.1 Myxococcota bacterium
AGCAAAAGCTCGACAGACAAAACAAAAGGCCAAAAACCACCGGCAGCCCTTCCAACATCACAGCCATTTTCAATCTTTGCTGGTGCTCCCTGCCCCAATTGTCAAACAGGGCAGATCATCCAAGGAAAACAGAGCTATGGATGCAATCAGTGGCATGCAGGCTGCAAGACCACATTTCCAATTACCACACCCGTTGGGATGTCATGCCCAAGTTGCAAAGTTGGACATATCATTCAAGGCAAGGGGGCATGGGGGTGTAATCAGTATTCCAAAGGGTGCTCTTATGTTCTGAACTTCATAGATGGAACGGGTAAAGCACTTAGCGCAAGCGAAGCCATAAAAGCCATTCTGAACGGCTGACGGACTGTTATTTGAAAGTGTGCGTCGATGGTGGCACTGAGGGGTCTGCCACTAGAAAACTTCCATCCACGCAATGGAATGTGTTCCTAAGAAAGGATTAGTGGCTGATGAGACAGTTCCAACGGCAGATGAACTGCCGTCCGTGGCCACCGCCGATGTGCCATAGAGAATGGTTCCCGCATCTGTCACGGTAATGCCAGATGGATAAGCACTTCCAGTCGAAATGGCAGCTGAATCAGATGAGTCTGCATCGCCATCGCCATCGGTGTCGAGACCGGGAGAGCAATCGTCGAAACGCAAGCCATAAAGACGCCCTGTTCCGCCACTGCAACGGTCTGAAGCCGGTGTCCAAGTTGGGAAATAGACAACGCCTGCGTAGGCCACTGGTTCTGCGGTTAGACCTTCACCCGGTCTCAATGCATACAGACCGTTGGTACCACAATTGGAAACTGGAGATACCGCAAAATTGGTGCAACTCAGAGGTGCCGAGTCTTTCATGGCAAAGAAATACCCACGGCGGGCTGAGTCCCTGTCATAGGGTGAGCCTGACCCCCAGTAGACCCCCAAAGAACCATCGGAGTGCCATGCGGTTGTTGCAGAATAGTAAACTTCAGGGCGATACAACAAGTTACCGGTATCCACAGGGTCATAAAATTCAGCCCAAGTGAATGTACCGGGAGATGTTGTGCTGACGCAGGCTTTGTACATCCAAGAAGACCCTGGATCAGTGATTGAGTTCAACCCAAGACCACCTTCAGAAGTGGGCTTATACGCAGTCGTGATGGGAAAGTACAATGTATCAATGTCTCCATCAGAGTCCACATCAACGGCAGCTAAAGCTGCAGATATATAGGCATATTCATACTGCGCATCAGAGTCGATGTTCAGAGATGAGCCATAAACAGAAAGCTCAGGATGATAGTTATCCCCAGCAGGCGAACCCGTGTTGCTTGAGTCCTGATAACCTGCGTTTTGCGTGTTGAAGTAGTCATCGCCCATATTCCACATGTACACATTGCCCTCAGTAGACTTGTAGTATGCGGCATTTGTGGCATTTGGAACGGCACGGCCAGACCCCCAAAATGCCACATAACGGTCTTTGGGGTTTGAACTGTCCGTATAATCGTAAATGGAACCCACCACGGGCCGTGATGTGGTGTAGCCAATTGCGGTATTGTCCGATTCGTCTATTTGTTCCCAAAGATATTTAGGTGACATCGTGTCGGTAATGTCCAAGGCCAAGGTCAACGGTCCACCCTTACCTTGCTGAACAACCACAACTCTTTTCCATTCGCAGTTATTGGGGACAGAAACGCAGTCTTTGACATTGTCGCCATCGGTGTCAATCCACACATCTTCGACAACAGGCGTCCCATCAAACAAAAATGTTTGTCCGTAAACCATCTGGTCCATCAAACGGCCTGCCCAAGTGGCATCGTGCGTACGGTACAATAGATATCCAGGCACCCAAGCCCAAAGTTCTTCACCGATTTCAGAGTCTGGCGTATTGGTATTTTCATACAGCCGAAAGGCGTGCAACATGCCGTCGTTGGCGGGATAAAGAACAATATCTGGGTAGTTGTTTTGTTCAAGTTCATCTAAGAATTTTCTGTAGGTGGGGTCCAAAGTATACAAATCTGCGTCGCTCTGTACCACAGCTGGGATGGCATTGGGAGCATTCCCCAACTTCCAAGCGCCCCGTTCTCGATTAATGAACGGAAACTGAGCTGAGGGTAACCCTCGAGCAAAGTCAATTAGTGCCTGTAGGTCATCATCGTCGATGTTGCAGTCTTCGTCGAGATCATAGAGTTTAGAGACAGGACAAGAAGGATTGGAGTTGTTTGTGGAAGTATCTAAAATGAGGTTGAGCAGGGTTGAATTGTTCCCCACATTGGACACAAAAGTACGGTCAAGACCTTGTCGACGGTCGAAGTTTGATTCTGATGACAGCACGGTGGCGGCTGGTTCGAAAAAAGTGTAGATGTCTCGATGCCCAATACCATCTCGGTCTTCTTCATTGTATTCAGAAGCCTCAACAATACGAGAGACCAATAAGGTACCACCATCCCATAGCGCTCCACCAAATTCGGTGGGACCGTTGTACAGTACCTGACCATAAGTGGTGTTTGTGGGATCATTGTCTATTTCATAAGCCCGAATGTGACCTTTTGAGAGTGGGTCATTGTTCGTGACTTCATAATAGGTATAGATGAGATTGTTTCCATCTGCGCTAATAACTGGTGCGGATCTTGAATAGAAACCACTTCGAACGCTGGACATAATACTGAGTACTTGAGCCAACATGGCATCAAATGTGCCATCCGTTGAGGTATAAATCCCTGCTCCGCCAATCAAATCGGAAGCATTGGCATAGAGTGCATTTGCAACGGTGTTGGATGCCGTATTGATTCCGATTGTGTGGGTTTTGATGATTTGGTTCCCCGTTAAATCTGATCGGGCGTCAAAGTTGTACATGGTCCATACAGCATTGTCAAAGTAACACTGAGAGTCAGCTGTGCTTAAACCTGAAGCATCGCATTTAATGTCTGTGAGCGTTTGATAAATAGCAGAGAAATTGGGACGGTAGAAGAGAGGCACCTGATTGTCAAATGTGGGGCGCTGATTGGTGAATACAACCACATGAGTGTCTTGACAATGATAGTCAATCGCAGCCTCATTCCAGTCCGCCACAAAACCATCACCGTCATCATCTTCAAGGTCGTTTGTTTGTCCATTGGTCACATAATCTGTCATCAGTGTGCCCAAAGATTCAGCTAAGTTTGATACATTGCTCGAAACGGTCGTCACGCCACTAAGTGCGGCTGAGAATTGAGTATATGGCGTACCAAGCGGAACATACCTTTTAAACTGTGGTGAACCGGCAGAGTCTCCTGTACCCACAAGCGCATACCGTGCCCAATCGTAGTGCTGGGTCACAGCATCGATGACATTTAAAACTGTGGTCAAGCAAGATTCGGTCTGAGAAGAATTGCATGGGCTAGCCATGTTAGATGAACGATCCACCAAAAAAATAATATTCGGTGGCACACCTTCGACCACTGACAAATACTCTTCGCCGCCAGAGGACGAGCTTGCGTGCGCCCCAGATGAAAATATCAGGCCGCCAGCAGTGAGTGCACCTATGAGACAGAATTTGTTCATGACTGTATAACCATAACGCATTTCTTCAAACCTCATCGAACCTTACATGAGCCTTTCATCACAATGCGAACCATACTCGAAACCGTAGCAGTGGTTGCATTTTGTTGTGCGTAAGCGGTGTTCGTTATTTCAGATGTTGATTCCATTTCCCAATAGTCAGCTCGAAAGCCATTTTTTCCTTGTTCAGTAGAGTAACCTGGTGGTGGATTTCCACAGCGGTGGTAAGTCGCTTGAACATAGTATACCCCCATATTGTGTGGATAGTTTAATCCACCAAAATTTGTTTCGGCACGGGGTCTTCCAATGAACAGTCCCGTGTCATCAATTCCACTGCCACTGTATCCTTCGTTGACTGGCTGATGATAACGAAGACGGCTTCGGGCGTGAACAACACCAGCATCAGCTGTATTTACAGCCATCATGTGCTGCCTATTTCGATTGGCTATCCGTTGGTCAACACCTGCAATGTTAAGTGTAGAAGTGGCCAAAACGGCCAATAATGCAAGCATGATCATGGCCACCAGCATGACATAACCACGCTGGCTTCTGTATAACGATGGGGTTGGTGGAATAAACTTCAAAAAATTTCGCCTATTGTGAAGAAAGGAGTCTCATGTTTCGAACAGATACAATGGATGCAACAGTGTCTCTAAAATAACGGTCAGTACTTGAACCTTGCGCATTGTTAGCCAGTTTGGGCCGGCGACTCGTGAACGCTTCAAAGAAATCGTCTTTGGGGGAACGCAATACCAAACTGATCCGAACACTCCAAAGCGAGCCCACCTGTGCAGCGGTAATCGTATTGCGCCAGTTTACGCGATTACCGATGGCACAACTGGCGGTAAGTGTTCCCGCATCCACGCAGTATTCAAGTTGAAGGTCTTCAACATTGTCGACGAGTGGAATGTCGTCGTTGTTTGGATGGTTCATGTTGAGATCCATCATTAAAACAGGGTGTGCGGGGGTTCCAGGACCAATTCCATTGTCGGTGTTGTCAATGTAGAAGGTCATAACCTGACCCTTTGAGCAACGCATGACTGGAGATAAATTTTCATTGGAAGGACAGGCATTGGCATAGTCTGTATAACCACTGGCACTGTCAATGTTTATCGTTCCAAATGGGTTGGTCACATCTGCATCTTGAGATATGCTCCAAAGATAGGTTTCCATGGCACCAATGGCTGCATAATCTTGGCACATTAGCAGGTCTCCAGCCTTAAGCTGCATTAAACGATCCCGATAGTCGAGATGGTTCGGATTAAAAGCAACCGTTTGCGTATTGCAGCGTTCAATCGCTGTAAATGTGGTGTCCATCACGAGGGAGGGCTCCATATAAACCACTGTGATGGCATCTGAACCAGAAGAGGTGTTGTCGGCATCATAACTAATAACGGCTGGCAGTAAACTGCTGTTCTGCCCTCCCGTTCCGAGAACACCAAGAATGGTTCCATTTGAACCAAATCCCGCCATTCGTACAGACCGAGACAAAATCTCCATCCCAAAGCGGGCATTTTGATGCATTTCCATGCGCATGTCTTGAGTCATCAGTTGCTGTGATTGCATGGTAAACAAACCATAGAGCCCGATGACCACAACCGATGCAATGGCAATGGAGACAGCAAGCTCAATCATGGTGAAGCCTTTTTTGACCCATGCTGGCTGACGGACAAGTATTGAATTTGGAGCCGTGTGCATCATTCTCTCAGTTGTCTCGGAAGCGATAGGTGGAAATGGTGGTGCCATGTGTCGATGAAAAGGCCCGATCAGTATATGAGCATCGGACCCGAAGACGGTGCCAAGTGCTGGATGTATCCATGGGGTGGATGTCCCATGTGAGACTGTAACTTCGTGGACCGTAGATCAAGTTTGCAGAAAGGGCTGGCGTATAACCAAGGTTGGCGCCCGTTTGCTCCATGTCCACCCATAAGTTTGAAGCAGTGGTCGGATCAACACTGTTGTTTGCGAGTACCGTGGGAGTTGCAGTTCGAGTCCAGCCAAGTTGAAGAAGATGTTCAAGTTGAGATTGAGCCAAGTAGGCACAGTCGGTCATTTTTTTGGCGTGCATATTTGAACGAAGGGCCTGAGCATGCATACCAAACATTACAATTAGTGCAAATCCAAGCAAAGTAGAGGCAACCAGAACTTCAATGAGTGTAAAACCACGGCGTTGCCTTGGAAAGGCCAACGGAGCCGTCCACTTCCGACGACAGACTGACAAGTTTGAGCGCATCACTGGCTGCTGTCCGGGTTGACGCCAACCGGATTTTGTGGGCCCATTGAAGGAGATGCGACAAGCCTCACCAATCCAGCACGAGAGATTTGAATGGTAAGGGTATCATCAACGCCTTCACGAGCCGCTTCCTGATTGACAAATTGAAACTCTAAGTACCCTGAACTTTGAAAATCACTTGATGGGTTTCTGAGCCAACCTCTTGGGGAAAACACAACAGAGTCGGCATTGTTGGCGCCATTGTCGTCAGGGCCAGCCAAACCACTCCATGACCACATACAAATGTCATTGGCTTGTTGGTTCCCACCAAGACCAATGTTGATGAGCCCTTCGCCCTGATAATCATCTACGCCATTGTCGGAACGGTCTTCAGGCAAAATATCCCATATGGTTGAACCCAATGCTTTGTCGCCAACTTCAAGCACCCATTGACCACCCCATGCAGTGTTGTCTGAACAGTCTTCGGCAGACTCCAGTCTCATTCTGGCTTCACGGTTATTCTGAACGGCGATTTGACGGAGCTGCATCATGTCGGACTTAAACTGTTTAGCGGTTTGTACAAGACGGTACCGTGGGAGGTGTTCCCGCATTGAGCCCACTCCGAGTGCGGCAAGAATAGCCAACATGCTCAAGACAATCGCTATTTCAAGAAGTGTGTACCCTCTTCGAATTGATGGATTGCTCATAGAGGAGACCCTTTTGTGAAAACAACATGGACCAAAAATAATGTAGCACATTTATCGAAACATTTATTGACAATTTGACGCAATTTGCGATCATACAATAGTTATTGACCTTGCTCAATGAACAATAAGGTGCTGATTTACTCGAAAATGACACTGGGACAGTTTTCAGTGAGCATGGTTTGTCGTCGAAGGATTTGCCGCTGTACAACATAAATATCCGCCAAGTCAACCTTTGTTGAAATGGCCTGTTCAATAGAACTTTGTGCAGCCAAGAGCCATTCGTGAACAGGTGGCGCAGTCCGATCACAGTCTTTGGGGTCTTCAACACCAGCTGTTGATTTTAAAAGTGCACGAGCGTGTAAGGCAAACAACATGGCTCGATACCTTATTGGTATATCAGGTAGAGTCAAAGCATCTGCAGCAACATCTGCTGCATTCACGGAGTCATCCTGTCGAAATAAACATTCGCCCAAACCAAGGCGATATTCAGCTTGATTCGGAAATCGATCTGCTAGCGATTGATATGCGGCCTTTGAAACATCCAATCGACCTTCAACCATGGCTAAAAGTGCCACTGAACTTTCAACTTTTGGTTCAGAAGGTGCCACACGCTGAGCAGCTTCGATCCATGCTCGGGCTTGGATGACTTTACCGTCAGAAAGGGCAATACTGCCCAATCCTCTTAGACACTCAGAACTGTTGGGGTGAAGTTGCTCACAACGCTGAAAAATCGATCTTGCTGCTTCTGTTTTCCCAGCAATGTGATAGGTCCACCCCAATCCACTTAGCGCTTCTTCATAATTTGGATTACGCTCGAGCGCAGTCCGAAATGCCTGCTCTGCAGCAGGTAAATCATGCCGCTTTAATGCATCTTGTCCTTGGTTGGTGCTGTAGCTTGAACCGCAGGCTAGCATTAGGACTATCAGAAACATTTCCACCATTTTGGACTACAATACAACATATGAAGATCACATATCTGGTTCACGGGTTTCCACCAAGAGAAAATGCCGGCACAGAACAGCATACCAAGTGCGTCGTAGAACACATGAAAGCACGTGGACATCAGGTCCAAGTGATCGCAGCGACAAGAGCACCCGGCAGGCTACATGGCGAAATCCTATCGCATGAGCCAGATTGCCATCGCATTGTCAACAATATTCCTGCTCGTCCACTCATTCAGCAAGAGTGTGACCGCCACATCCAAAAAAAAATTGAGCAACTGCTCAACCGTTTCAAGCCTGATATTGTTCATATTCAACACATTCAATTTCTTTCAGTGGACATTTCCATCGATTGTCCAACAGCATTTACTTTTCACGACAGTTGGGCATGGTGTCCGGCTGGTGGACTCGAACTGCGTTGGCCAGAACAGCAGAACTGCGTTGAACCTTCCCCTAGTGAATGTGCGTCGTGCAGCGCACAGTGGCACCCTCAACTCAGCCCACAAGCCCATCGTCTGATGTCTCTTGCTCAACACTTAAACCCCATCATTTCTTCTGAACGGCTGCACGAAATGTGGAAGTGGCTTCCAACCAAGTGGAGAGCCCGTTTGTCCACTGAAAGAGGTGCACCTCCACCAGCCCCAAAAGCCGTCACACAACGAAACCAAAAACTCCATCAACTGATTGAAGGCTGCCAATTAAAAATCTCACCCAGTCGATACTTGGCCAAGAGGGCGATGGCACACGGTTTTTCAGAGATCAAGGTTCTCCCACATGCGCTTGATGAGCGCATTCCACATCAAGGCGGAAATGGAATCTTATATTTGGGCACGATTTCACATCACAAAGGCGCAGATTTGGTTGCAGAAGCCATCAATATTGCTTTCCCGCATTCGCCACCAAAATCCATGTTTTTTGGGCTTCCGGTCGATCCTCAGATGGCAGCAAAAATTGGTGCAAAACCCCCGCTTGATCGGACAGCCGTATGGAGCGCTCTCAAACAAGCCGATGTTTTGGTCATGGGGTCTCGTTGGAGAGAAAATGCCCCCCTTGTGATATTAGAAGCAAGAGCAGCGGGGTGTCCGGTGATTGCACCTCGTATTGGCGGCATTCCAGAAATCATCACAGATGGCGTAGATGGATTTCTTTACGAGCCCAACGATGTATCATCATGTGCAGCGGTCCTTCAGCGGTGGCACAGTGGTCCAAAACTGACACCAACAAACCCACCACTTGCCAGTCAGCGCATGGACACACTTGAATCTTGGTACAGGCAGCTTTGCGGATGAAGATCTTATTAATTGCGCATGGATCGCCTCTTTCAGAGTATGGAGGTGTGGGCCTCTATGTAGAGTCGATTGCAAAAGGTCTTGCACTCTTGCAGCATGAGATCATCGTGATTACTCCAAAAATGGCCTCTATCCAAAAGCCATACTTTAAAACCCATATTTACGGGTGGGGACAGCATTGGGAACTCGTCACCCCATTCGCACGGAATTGGATTGACAGCTGGTCTCACCGCTCGTGCCATGCGCTTCTAAAGTCAACCTTGATAAATCTAGTACCAGATGTCATACACATTCACCACCTTGATGGACTTCCACTTAATTTTTGGTCATTCACACCTCAGAACTGCTTCAAAGCCATCACGCTTCATGATTACGCCATCCCTTGTGCAAGGGGGCAACTTGTAAATGCAGATCAAGAAATCTGTCTCGGACCAAATTCAGAAAAGTGTGCGGCTTGTCTGGGACATCGGCTTCGCCCTCACCCATGGCTTCAAATATTTCGAAAATGGTTTACCAACCCATATTTTCAATCAATTGGAAAGGCTGTCATTGCCCCCAAAACAACCCACCGCCATCATGTAGGACAAGTACACAAAAGGTTGAGTGACGCACGACGGTTACTTCATGAATGTGATCTGCTTCTCAGTCCTTCGATGCATCTCCAGAGTCGCATGAAAGCCCTTCAATGGCCAGAACCACGATTTTTACCGTTGCCACTTCTCACTGACATACAACCACTGCCTCCACCACCACCATCACCGAAACGGTTGATTTACTCAAGTCGAATTGCACCAACAAAAGGACTTCATCTGATTCTTAAAGCAATCAAAAAGTGCGATCATAGGGACATCAGTTTAACCATAATAGGTCAGACTGAAGGGTCAGACAGTTGGCCAAATTATGCGGATCACATCAAAAAACTGATCCATCAGCGACAGTCCGAGGGGTATCAGGTACAGTATCTGGGCCATCGCTCGCATTCTGAAGTCATTAGACAGCTCCATCAACACCATGTATTTTTATTGCCATCACTTTGGCCAGAGAATGCCCCCATTTCAGCACGAGAAGCTGCTGCTGCTGGGCTTCAAATCATCTGCAGTGAAGACAGTGGTGCAATGGAAATGAGCCCAGAAGCCATCGGCATTCAACCAACAGAGGGCAGTATTGCAAATGCAATTAACAATGTCTCAACTGATCGCATTACACTCACAAATCACATGGATTTAAAAGCGCATTGTTGGGAACTTCAATCGGCTTACCTTGGAACACGGGAACTTTACTGAAAGGTGCACTTTTGGTGCTTAGGCTGTTATGTTAGGGAGCCACATAACC
>JAYYJC010000132.1:0-10000 GCA_036146655.1 Myxococcota bacterium
AATGTACGAGTGTTCAATCAATGCTGCTCTTCACTTTAAATCTAGCACTTGCTGGCGCACCTGAATGCGTAGAGTGCTGCAAAGAAGCTGGTATGGCCAGTTGCCCGACACAAATGAGGGTTCATGGGGAAAACTCGACCGTCACCCTGACAAATGGTCGTTATCTGCTCAAGGGCTTTTGGGTTCTCGAATGTGATGGGTCATCTTTATTTTTGCAAGACAACACTATTTCTGTTCCAAACGCACCAGTCGCAGGCGAAATATTATTGCTCAATGCACCGGATACAGTGGTGGGTTGCTTCGAACAGAATTGTCGGCTTCCACCGGGTGCGTGCATAACAGAACAAGACGACCGCCAGACATTGATCAATTGTGCCACCAAAGCACCACTCACCGCGACACAGTTTGGAATGGGCGCCCCGAGTTATGTCAATCGAAAAAACAATGCCACACAAACGGTGGTCATCGGCGGATTGAAAGTAGAAGCAGAGATACTTGATCCACAAGCCTCAGTACTTAATATTCCAAACTCAAGTCGGAAACTGACGCTTCCACCAAGCCCCACAAAAGATTGTCGAACCAGTGAGACCGATCGAGTAGCAGCCCGTAAAAGAGTAGAACAGGGTGATCGATTTCGAATGCAGCAATTGTTTTCGCAAGCAGCCAGTGAGTACGAAGCGGCCCTGTCGATTGATCCATGCAACGGATTGGCTTGGAGTTCAGTTGGGCAACTTGCTGTCGACACGCAACAATTGGCCGTAGCCATTCAGGCCCTCAAAACAGCGACGCAACTTCTCCCGAACCATTACGGCGTTTGGACAGCAATGGGTAGAGCCTATGAACATCTGGGCTCTCAAAGAGATTCAATGCTGGCGTACCGAAAGGCAATTCAGCTTTCTCCTACCTATACTCCTGCCATAGAAGGCCTAACACGGGTCTCTTCTTGGAGCCGCTAAGCCACATCGAATGTTAAGACTTTCAATCCTAGGCAAACCCATATTTCACATGGATAAAACATGACAGACCAAAAGCCCGCCTTTGTTGTGCCCAATGGTGCACACATCCAAATTACGGAATCTGGCGCCGAACTGACCTATGAAGGCGACATTGTCCTTCATGGTGATCTCGGCTTTCCCATCCACAGACTGAAGTCTCTCTCCGGCAACATTACACTCCATTACAGCGCCTATATCCACGAAATTGATGCACCAAAGGGTAGATTATTTGCCCATCAATCACTTGAAGCCCAACGAATTGAGGCAGAAGGCATCACTGTGCATGGTGATCTCAAAGTGGCGGATGTCAGATCGGCACAACATATGGAGGTCAATGGCCAACTCAAGTGCACAACGGTCGAGGCCAATGGGTACTGCACCATCGGAGGCGACTCAGAGTTTGTGCAAGTTTTTGGCGATGGCACCTTTATTTTCAATGGACAAACGAACGGCGAACGAATCGAGTGCAACACGGACTTGCACTTAGGCGGCTCATGTTCAGTCGAAAACATCAAGATTGAGGGAACCCGCTTGCAATCTCATGGACTGCTTACCGCAAACAAATTGATCGCAAACAATGCAACGGTTCAATTAAATCATGACGCAAATATCAAACAGATTAGAGCCGCACATCTCGCATTAAACGGTCAGAGAAGTCAAATCAAAGCCATGCAAGTCACTGGCAGTGTTTCCATCGCAGATGGAGAGGTCCTTTCGGAGGTCATTCTCACCAAATCCATTCAATTTTCGCCAAAGACCCATGGCAAAGTCATGGTTGTTGAATCGCAAAACCAGCAAGGTCCGCACCAAGTGAAAGGCTGCCTGCAACTTGATGACCTTGCTCAATTTGTGCCAGATCCACTTCAATTTTTGCAAAACTATGATTTAAGTTTAGAACAAGTGGGTCAGGATTCTATACCCGAAATTGACGCCCGCCCGATTGAAGCAAATCTCACCCAACGCACAACAGCACAAGGCTTAGATTCTAGAGTCACAGAACGCATCGAACTTGAGACTCCAAACAAAGACTCATCAGCGGAAACAACCAATACGGTAACCAACTCAACGGAAACAATTACAGCACACTCGAGTGCGCAAGAAGTAAACACACAACTTCAAACCGATGGTCAACCAGAAGCCGAAATCCAAACAGAGCTTTCGATGTTTGACGGTGACCAGCAAGTCAACATCGACGATGAGCAATCACAGACCATCGAGGAAGAATTGGTTCAACAGGACGAACACACGGTTGAAGAACCCCATGACTCGCAAACAGAAGACGAAGTTCAACAAGCGGTTCTGCCCATTGATGGCGACCAACCTGACAACATCGACGATGACCAATCACAGACCATCAGGGAAGAACAGTTTCAACAGGACGAACACACCGTTGAAGTATCCCATGATGCGCAAACAGAAGACGAAGTTCAACGAGCGGTTCTGCCCATTGATGGCGACCAGCCTGTCAACATCGACGATGACCAATCACAGACCATCCAGGAAGAATTGGTTCAAAAAGACGAACACACCGTTGAAGTCGTCCATGGTTTACAGTCAGATGGAAAAGGTCAACAAGAAGAGTTGTTCTTTGACAGTGTTCCACAAGACAGTGTCGGTCTTTCCCTCGGCAAAGAAGACGACGGTTTACAGTCTGCAGGTGAAGCCCAGTTTCAACCCCACACACAGCCAGAGGAAGAAGTCCTTGAAGCGCAACCTGACTTCGTTGATGACCATTCTTCGCAACCCAATGCAGCAGAAATTGAAGCGGCCTTCCAATACAATGAGCATGAGGACCGCCTAACCGAATCAATGCAACCAGAAAGCGAAGTTCAATACAGTGATTATTCTTCGGGCGAAGACAAAAGTGACACACACCCCGAAGGGAGTGAAGACAACGGTCAAAACCAAGATGAGGCGCAGTTCGTCAGTGACAACAACATGTCTCATGTGATGACCATTGAAGCCTCGGACAATAATGCACAATCTGGTTCAGAAATGGGCTTCTTTCAGTTCACTGACGAAGATGAGACAGCCAACGATGACCATCAAATAGATGAGATACAAAGCAATGCAATGGTTGAAGCTGCGCCATCCGTGACAGTCTCAATGCAGAATACAGAACAAATTTTTGATGAACAAAAACCCACTCTAATAAACGAACAACCCACCGTATCAATGCCAGAGGTTCGAATAACATCTGCCATTGTTCAAGATTTTTTTGACGACTCGGAAGAATTTGAATCAAGTTCAGAAGATGAGGTCATCGATCTCAGTTCTACTCGGTTTGCCAGTGTAGCCATCGCTGAAACGGGTCGAATCGCCAACATCCAAGAAGAAAATATAGAACCAGTGATTGCCATCGCTGATGAAGGTATAGTGCAAACATCCCCCCCTCAGAGCCATGAAGACCTAAGCGAGGATGAACATTCATTTGAAATCGCATTAAACGCAGAGGATGACCACATTGAATATCCGAATCCCATCGAGGACACCGATTCGGCTGATGATCTGCAACTTTTGATCGACCAATTGCAAATCATTGAACAATATTATGGAGGCACACCACCCGAAGCGGTTCAGCGGTTAAGTGAAGCCGTTCACACAAGACAGATTTTCGATCTTGGGAGTGACATCACCCAAATATTTTCCCTGCTCAATAAACACCATCAGCGCATCAATTCTCGAATGCATCCACAGGTGGTTCATTCTTTTAATATTATTCATCAGCATGTTCAAAATCATCGAGAGTAGTCAAGATACTGGCAAAACACAAAAGCTTGACAGCCTTCGACTTGCCATTTGACTTCTATCTCAGTACAATGCTCAATGATACGCCCTGAGGAGGCTTTATGCAACGTGCATTAATACCACTCTCTCTTGGTCTTTGCGCCTGTAATCAATACGCCTATTTCAATGTTTCTGGATTTGAACAAGCGGAGTTTTCAAACGATGCGGACATTTTATTCGTGATTGATAACTCCACTTCAATGCGAGAAGAATCAACAGCTCTGGCACTGAACTTTAACGCTTTCATTGAACGGCTCACATCTGAAGCCGGCGCACAACAAAATACAGACGATCTCAACGATGCTGTGGATAATTATGTGACCTATGTCGAAGACCGAGGTCGGTTCATTGATTATCAATTGGGCATCACAACCACAACCGTTGACTATTCGGTCGGTCAAACTGACGGCGTAGATCCTGGCGAAGCTGGACTGCTTTTGGGCACGCCTAGCATCATCGACAAATATGACTCCAATGTAGAACTTGCATTCCGAAAAAATTTACTTTGCGAAGCCACTTACTGGGAGTTTTCCTCTCTCCCTTCCAACATCAATTACGAATGCAATTCAAATGATCCGCAACTCGATGAAAGTGGCGAGATTACAGTTGAATACCTAGACTGTGTTTGTGAAGGTCAAGATTGGGAATCCGTCTCCGGTTCTGGTAATGAAGAGCCACTTGAAGCGGCGTTGCTTGCCTTATGTCGAGCAAGTGAGGACCCACCAGACATCTGCTATGACCCCCAGTCAAACTTTGACAGCAGTGCGGTGGATACAAATGGCGGCTTTCTCAGAGATGACAGTACGGTGATCGTAGTCATCGTGGGCGATGAGGGAGACAACTCTCGTCGAATGGTGCAAGGGGATGTTGATCCACAGGTGTACACTGAAGCTTTTGCAGCCTTCGAACGCCCCGTTAAGTTTGTGACCATTGGTCCCAATTACAACGGTTCAGAACTTTCATGTAACTCTGGTGGCGCTGTCACATGGGCAGTAGAACGCTTGCAAAGTCTCTCAAACACCAGCGGTGGTTTCTACCGTCCACTTGAAGTTGACGATGGCTCAGGTGGATGTGCTCAGGCCAACTTTGAACAGCATCTTCAAGAATTGGGTGATCTCTTAAACTCTCTTGAAACGATCTTTAGACTGCAATCCATTCCAGACATTGCATCCATTACCGTCTATGTGGATGAGGAGCAAGTTGGCGAATCTCTGGTCATTAATCAGGATGCCGTCGACTCAGATCCGGTAAATACTGCCCCAGAATATGGAGATGGCTGGAGTTATTCCAGTGCTGAAAATGCCGTTATTTTTTGGGGGGCAGCGATACCAGACTACAACCAAGAGGTTCGGATTTTCTATCGCCCACTAGAAGACAATCCCCGTGACCTCCCCTTTGCTTTTTAATTCCGTTTGCCCTCATCTCACTATCGGGAGAAAACCGTGTCCTTTTACTTCGCATTCACCAGTCTGTTGAGCAGCAGTGCACTTGCACAAGACACTGTCGATATTGGCGTTCTAAAGAACACTGACATCAAAGTCGTTCAAGATTTACTCTACCCCAAAGCAGGAGCAAAAGAGTTTGGTATTCATGTCGGGTCCATGCCATTTGATGCCTATACTTTTACCCCAAAGGCTGATTTGACCTACGGTGCACATCTGAGTGAAAGCCTTGCTTGGGAAGTGGCAGTGGGCGCAGGGTATTCCTTAAAAAATAGAGCCTACAAAACCCTCGAGTCTGCCAGCTATGGGATCACACCGGATGCCTACCGATACTTAAGCTCTGTGATCGCCGATGTTCAGTATTCTCCTGTCTATGCCAAGATGAATGTGCAAAACAATATCCTTCACCATGATGTATATTTACTCGGTGGTGGCGGAATAACCATCGAACAATCATTTATGCCAGACAAAGACATGTCTTATTCACCTACACTGTCACTTGGACTTGGAACACGGGTATTTTTGTCAGGCGGACAACTGATACGCCTTCAAATTAGAGACGACATCATGATACAATCCCGAGCCAAAACCGAAGACACGCAAGGCAGCTACTTTAAACAAAATACACTTGTAAGCGTTGGTTACACTCTCCTTCGGAAATAGACAATGACCCGATTTTCTATCATACTTGCTATGTGTATCAGCCTCTCCGCAGAGGCCAGCCCACAAATGTCCGGCGTTGTCTTTCCTGGATTGAGTCAGACGGAATATGTCTCGATATTTTCTAGTTTAGAGAGCCAACTCAAGTCTGACCCTTCAGGATCAGCCAATGAACTCATGCGCATCATCCAAGATGACAGACAGGCTAGTGCACATGGGGCCGCATTTGGACTCCTTGCAGAGGCCTTTCGAAATATGGGTCTCGCTTATAGCGCCACTGTGCTGTACAACAAGGCTTTTCAACTGGACATGGCAATTAATACAGAACGCATTCCAAATGCAATCGCACAGGCTGAGCAGGTTTCTCGACCATCATTGCTGGGCCAATCATTTGCTGATCAATACGGAAACATTAACTCAAGTCAATCTCGAGAAGCAGTCGCATATGAAGCGGCCAAGTTCGCCCAGCAAAATGGCAATTTTGCTTTGGCCAATGCCATGATAAGCATCGTGCCTTCTGAAGCCAACCAATTTGGCCAAATCAAAAATCTTGAAGGTATCATTCTTGCCAATCAAGGCAATGCCGAAGGTGCAGTCGTCCCTTTACTCATTGCAGAACAAATTGCTCTCAGAGATGAAGACAACGAACTTCTCAACACAGCGCGCATTAATTTGGCTCGGGCATACTTTGCTGCAGGTAACTTCCCTCGGGCTGTTGACTACTATTCAGAAGTAGAACGAACATCAGCCATTTGGGCAGATGCGCACTTCGAGCAGGCTTGGGCTTACTTTAGAATGAATGACATGAACAGTACACTGAGCATGTTGCACACGCACCAATCTCCTTTTCTCGAATCATTTTACTACCCTGAGGCAGAGTTGCTTCGGATTTATGCGCTGTTTGTCATGTGTAAGTTCCCTTCTGCTGCGACGGAGACGGATCGTTTTATCGATTTAAACACTCCCAAAAGAGATAAACTCGATGCATTCATCCAAAACAAACCGTCTAATATCTTTGACCAGATACGCAGTGACATTGAATTATTGACCGACAATGTCCCATTTCTCATACGCAGCCGTTTCCTCAAAGACGCTCGGCTAAAAGAAGCATTTGCAGCAGAAGACTACGCCACAAAAGAATTAAGTAAGCTTTCTAGCATGCCCCAAGATGCTTCCGTACAAATCGCAATGGACAGCATCAATGCGGATCTCCAGCAGCTAAAAATAGATGAAGGCAATCGAATTCTAAGTCAAGCCCAATTTATGGCTGCAGAACTTCAGCAGATGTTGGCGGATGCAGAGATGCACAAGTTGGACATCTTGGAAATGGAAGCTCAAATGCTTCGTCAAGCCTCAATCACCGGAAAAATGGAAGACGCCAAACGAGTCATACAGCGCAACAAGCGCCTAAAGAACAATGAGCGAACATGGCCATATCAGGGTGAATATTGGGCTGACGAACTCGGATACTACAGGATCAAATCAAAGCCTGAATGCCCTGCAAGCATGTTTCAGCCCAAATAGATTTGCGATTATTTGTCTGATGGCTCACTGTCAGATGCATTCGATGGGTTTGGACCACTCGGACGGCGTTTTTTGGGCTTTCCCACACGCATTCGTCCCTGACCAGTAAATCCAAATAAGTCATCCAATGAACCGCCCCCCGCAGATGGGCTTCTGTTTATGGGAGGAATTGACGAAATGGGCTTTTGCGGTGATGGTTGGCTTTGAGTGTCTGGGGTTGCCTGAAGCGGTACACTGTGTTTGGCTTGCTTAGACTCATTGGATTTCGGCGACTCTTCAATCGGAACCGAATCGGCTTTACCCACGGGAAATGGTTCATAAGAACTCGAAACCGTTTCAGTTATCACAGTCGGTTTGCTTCGTCTTTGTGGACGCATTCTCAATCGACCACTTTGGCTCATTTTATTTGAATTCTGGGTCTGCGATTTGGGCATATGCCGATGTGGAGAGGCACTTGACTGTGGCACAGCTGAACTTGCTGGAGACGCTTGTTCTGACTTCATTGCTTCATATTGAGCTTGAAGATGAGGTGGAAGCTTGGCACCTTTGTCAACCAATGCTTGAATCACATCTGGGCGAACGGGTATACTGGCAGGTGCCTGCTTTTCAGGACTCGGACGCATACCAAACTCTGAGGCAAGTTCACTTCGATTGCGTTTTGGCACATGCGCATTGGATTTAGGAATGGGCGGGTGTTCCGGAGATTGAACCTCAGGCTTACCATTGGAGGGTTGTACGGACTTAGGAGTTGGTGTCGTTTTCGGTTTTGGAGGGGGTGGCGGCGGTGTTTTTTTCGCTTCTGGAATTCCTTTGGGTCGAAACTGAGCACCGATATTGGGATTCTCTTTCGACTTTTTCGGCTCACGAACCGTCAAATGTGGGGCAGGTTGACGGCGATTCTCCCCCAACCTCAAAGATACCGGACCAAGCTTTACAGCCCATTTTGAATCATATGCTTCTGGCTGATAGGGATCGGGAATATCATACAATTCAAACAATCGAGCAGAAGTAGCCGCATTAAACCGTCCAAAGAAGCGATGACCCACTCTGCTCAAAATCCGATCGCCAACAGGCTCGCGCTGGGATAGGCTGGATAGGATTTCTTTGGCTTTACGGTTGTCGGGTGACTCGCTCATGGAAATGACCTCTAAAAATCAATCTGAGACATTTGGCATCTATGTCCACGCACCTTGGTGCCGATATAGGTGTCCTTATTGTGCATTTAATGTGTATACCAGTTCTAATCCCCAAGTCGATACTTGGGAAGCCAATGTCTTGAGAGATTGGAAACAGCAAGCCAAATTTTTCAACGGAAATGCATCATCCCTGTATGTAGGGGGCGGAACCCCATCTCGGATCCCAACCACCACATTTCGATCGATGATGCCGCACTTTCCCCTTGATGCGGATGCAGAAATTGGAATTGAATTGAATCCTGATGATGCAGATCTGAACACCATGACAGAACTCATTGATATCGGATTCAATCGGTTTTCACTTGGGATCCAATCCCTTCAAAATGAAGCGCTAAAGTTTCTTGGAAGACAACACAATGCCTCTCGGTTGATCCGTCTCATTCATGATGTCAAGCAACTCCCCCTTCGTTCATGGTCAATGGATCTTATTTTTGGCCTCCCATCACACATTCAGTACGATATTGAAGAAGACTTGAACGCCATCGAACACTACCGCCCGCCACATGTCTCACTGTATGGTCTCACGATAGAGCCCAATACGCACTTTGAACGGCAGATTCAAAAGGGACATTGGAGTCCGCTTGATTCTGACCAATGTGGTGCTGTCTATGTGCGCATCATCGAGTTTCTAAGTGACCTTGGTTATGAACACTATGAAGTCTCGAATTTTGCATTACCAAATCACCGTTCGTACCATAATGAGGCCATTTGGAAGGGTGGAAAATATGCGGGACTTGGACCAGGTGCACATGGGTTTTTGCCTAATCTGAACCGAACTGTACAACATGCTGATTGGCACAAGTGGACAAAAGAGGGGATTGAACTAATTGAACATAATTCGCCCTACCAGCAGGCCATCGATTTCATAATTACTCGACTTCGGCATTGCGATGGATTTCATCTCAATGAATTATCCACATTGGGATATGGTATATTACCTTCAACACTTGATCCACTAATCAATGCTCGTCTTATTCACTTAGACAACCACCAAATCTCGCTGGGACCAACCGGCTGGCCTGTAGCAGATGCCCTTTCCTCATCCCTTATAGACCGATTGAGACCATTGGAGTCCTAAATCATGTCAACAAAACAAACACCGACAAATCCAATTGAAGCATTATTTGCAGAGGCCGTTGAAGCCGTTGAGTCAATTGAAAAGAAACAGCCTAATGGCCTCGAAATAGAACTCGAAATGGACAACTCAAAACAAACAGATGAAGGGATCGAAATTGAATTAGACATTTCAGATTTTGGTGAAGAAGAAATTGAAGAAGTCGCAGCCGACGAAATTGTGACCAAAAAAATTGAAGAGAACACGGAATTGGATTTGGAGCAAGTTCTTGAAGAGTTAGAAAATGCCAAGCTCCGAATCTATGACCTTGAAGGTGAACAA
>JAYYJC010000133.1:0-10000 GCA_036146655.1 Myxococcota bacterium
AGCTCACAAGAGGCTCAGTTAAAAAAAGCCAAAAAAATAATTTTAAAACGCAAAGCAGAAACTGAACGGCTCAAGGATAAACTTGAGTTCACCCAAAAGGAACTCATTCAACATCGGATGCTGCTTCAAAATGCGCAAGGAAAAATTGAGACGATCAGCCGCCGACTCAGTGACGCTGAAGTAGCTCGTGATCAGAGTTCATCTCGTGTCATGCAGCTTCAAGCAGCCTTAGATCAAAGCCAAGAACGCCTTTCAAAAGAACAACTCATGCGTTCGAAAGAAAACGACGAAAACCGTCTGTACGGCGGTTTGAAAGTCATGCGTAATCTATTACCGGCCTTAGACAATCTCCAATTGTCATTAAAGCACCAAGATGGCAATGTCGAAAGCTTTGCAAGCGGAATAATTATGGTTGAAAAGCAAATGTTGAGTATTCTAAGTAACCTTGGGCTTAACAGTGTTGAAGCCGAGCCAGACCAAGAATTTGACCCCAATATTCATGAGGCCATGCTTTCCGTTCCAAGTGAAGACCATGTTTCAAACACCATTGTTGAGGTTATTCGCTCTGGTTACTCACTGCATGACAGACTTGTCCGGGCAGCGAGAGTAAGTGTCGCAGTACCAGTCTCTAAAACCGAAAATACTGAGACTTCTATGGCTGAGACTGAAGAGACAACATCCAATCCATCAGTCGACACTGAGGCAGCAGAAGAAGAAGAATTAGAAGTTGGTTCACCTGAAGAAACGGAGCAGACGCAATCCGAGCCAGACAATTCATCCATTGAAGAAACAAAAGAAGCAGATGAGCCACTTCAAACAAACCAAAAGGATTTGCCCATTGATGCGGAGGCCGGCGAAGAAGAGCAAATTGAAGTAGAGACAAATCAATCGGCTGAAGCAGATCCGAACGACAACGAATAAGTGACTGTCGCACCATTGTCATTCTCAATGTCCCAACCTAAAAATGACGGTTTATTCTCAGAGACCTAAATTCTTATGCCGCCACAATACCCACCTGTGGTAGAATGGTTCCACCAGAGTGAAATTACAAAAATATGAGTAATCAGCATCTGGGAATCGAATTTTTTTTTGAGAAACATTTCTGACTATTACAGAGATTGGAGTTCAATCGCATGTCAACATCTAGAGCTATCGGTATTGACCTCGGCACAACCAATTCTTGTGTGGCCATCATTGAAAATGGTGAGCCCATCGTCATCCCAAATGAAGAAGGCTATAATACGACTCCGTCGATTGTCGCTGTCAATGAAAATGGTGAACGGTTGGTAGGTCAAATTGCAAAGCGACAAGGCGTCAGCAATCCCACAAACACCATCTATGCAGCCAAAAGACTGATCGGTCGCCGTTTTGAAGACGAAGAAGTCAATAGAACCCATGGCTTGGTTCCGTACAAAGTCGTTCCTTCCGCAAACGGAGATGCATGGGTGGAGCTTGACGGCACCCCACTTTCACCGCCAAATATCGGTGCCATTGTGCTTGAAAAGCTCAAAAACATGGCGGAGGCATACCTCAATGAAACGGTCACACAGGCCATCATTACTGTGCCGGCCTATTTTGATGATGCGCAAAGGCAAGCGACCAAAGATGCCGGAAAGATTGCAGGTCTCGAAGTACTGCGAATCATCAATGAGCCAACAGCTGCCGCACTGGCCTATGGTCTTGGAAAGCAAAGCCATGAAACGATCGCCGTGTTCGACCTTGGGGGTGGCACTTTTGATATTTCTATTCTGGAAATTGATAACGGAAACTTTCATGTCAAATCGACCAATGGAGACACCTTCCTTGGGGGTGAGGATTTTGACAACCGGATCATTGATTATGTAATCGAGCAATTTAAAGAAGAGACCGGTGTAGACCTCAAAGGCGAAACCGTTGCCATGCAACGCATAAAAGAACAGGCAGAGACCGCAAAGCACGAATTATCAGCTACGCTCGAAACCGATATTTCCATCCCCTTTATTACCTATGGTGAAAACAACAAAGCACTTCACCTTAATGTACCAATTGATAGAGATGTACTGGAAGATCTCGTTGCAGATCTGATTGAACGGTTGGCCATTCCATGTAAAGCATGCATGGATGATGCAAAACTTGGTCCAAATGGATTAGATGCCGTTCTTCTTGTGGGGGGAATGACCCGTATGCCTCGTGTACAACAACGAGTCACTGAGATATTTGGGAGAGAACCAGAAAGAGGCATTAATCCAGATGAGGTCGTGGCCGTCGGTGCAGCCATTCAAGCCAGTGTGCTTAAAGGTGAAGTGAAAGATGTATTGCTCTTGGATGTGACTCCATTGTCACTGGGTATCGAAATTGCAGGTGCCATGATGGAGCCGATTATTCCAAGAAATACGACCATACCATGCCGAAAATCGAAAGTCTTCACCACTGCCGTTGACAATCAAGACATGGTTCGTGTACACATCCTTCAGGGTGAACGAGAAATGGCAGAGGACAATAAATCACTTGGTTTACTCGAACTCCATGGCCTTCCTCCAGCACCGCGAAATGTCCCAGAAATTGAGGTCACCTTTGAGATTGATGTGAATGGAATCATGAAGGTGGCAGCAAAAGACAAAGCCACAGGCAGAAAACAGGACATGAGGATTGTATCGAACTCAGGTTTGAGTGACGAAGAGATTGAAACCATGGTCCGCGATGCAGAGCGTTACCGAACAGAAGACAATCGCCGTCGTCAACTTGCAGATGCGAAGAATCAACTCGATAGCCTTGTCTACTCGGTGGGACGACATTACGAGGATTTCGCTGACATGATTAATGAATCCGATGCAGATGTCATCATGGAATCTCTTGACAATGCTGAGGATGCTTTGGAAACAAACGACCTCAAACAAATCCAAGAAGCCCACGACTTATTATTTGAATCAGCACAGAGATTGGGAAGTGCCATTTATCAAGAGAGTCAAAAGGAGGGCACTGAAGCGGCCGATTCGCTAACGGATGAAGACTTCAATCTTGACGATTTGGATGAAGATGAACTCCTGGCGGATTTTAATCTTGACGATGAAAACACCTTTGATGACCTCAGTGAGGATTTGTAATAAACGGTGAACCGAAGAGATTACTACGCCACCTTAGGTGTCCCAAGAGGCGCACCTCCCGACGAAATCCGAAAGGCTTATCGAGCCTTGGCGAGGAGGTTTCATCCGGATCTAAACCCCGATGACCCAGACACCGCTGAGCAGTTTCATCAAATCACCGAAGCCTACAACACATTGATTGACACTGAGAAGCGTCAACAATACGACCGTCTTGGGATGCTTTATAAACCCGATGGTCAGCCGCCATCGGCTGATGACATCGGACAATTTGTTGGCCAAACCATTGCCAGGATCTTTCGAAACAACCCCAAAGATGTCAAAGGAAGTGACATTGAACACCCAATTGAGGTCACCTTTGAAGATGTCAGTTCGGGCACGGTAAAATCCATTTCTTATCGCAGGGAATGTCAATGCGACAACTGTGATGGAAGTGGTGCCACATTCGATGGAAAGGAAACCTGCGACCTTTGCGATGGCAGTGGTAAAGTCAACGGCAGACTATTTAAATCACAATGCAAGCGGTGTGACGGTAAAGGGTATGTCATCACCAAACGGTGCAAAAAATGTGGTGGCAATGGACGCATTATTAAAGACGCAGAGGTCGAAATCAAAATACCTGCTGGTGTTCAAGACGGGCATCGCCTCCGAATCAGAAAGGCTGGAAATGACTCACTTGGTCAGGCTGAAAGTGGTGATTTTTATGCACTCATACAAATCCAAGCTCACCCACTTTTTAAAAGACGAGGGTGTGATATTTTCGCAGATGTTCCCCTTTTGTGGACCGAAGCCATTTTGGGGTGTTCTTTAAAAGTGCCAACTTTGGAGGGCATTACTGAAATACGCATCCCTTCTCAAACCAACAGTCACCAAGTCTTTCGATTGGCTGGAAGGGGTCTACCATCTTTTGATGGAAAAATGCGTGGGGATTTACAGGTTCGGGTTATGATAGAGACACCCACAAACCTATCTCCACAGCAACGGACGCTGATACTCAAACTCCAAGAAAACAGCGTTTCAATGCATCCCTTGCGTCATCAATACGATGAACACCTTCGAAATCGGGGGTCCTAATGAGAAACCTTTCCATCTTATTACTTGGTATCGGTCTGACGGCTTCGTCATTCGATGCTGAAGCCAAACGGCCATCCTTTGCGCTGAATAAAATCGTCTCCGATTCTGAAAATGATCGTGAAGCAGCCAAGACGGAACTGAAGGCTTATATAAACAGCAGTGGTAGTCGAAGCGACAGAGAGTATGCCATGCTCTACCTTGGAGAACTTCAGCGCCTCGACCAGATGTCAGGAAAAGCCAGATTTTGGTTTCAAAAGGTAATTGATGAGTTCCCAACCAGCCCTCACAAACACAGCGCACAAGTTGGTCTTTTGCTTGTTCAGGCACAAGAAGACACCTTATCCGGTAATGGCCTTGCGGTTTTACAGCTTCACATCGACTTAGACATGCCGGACAGCATGAAAGCAGACCAGTTTCGCATTTTGACATTGAATGCAAGTTCCGTTGAAATAGCCCAAGCCCATGCAAAGAGTGCTTTAAAACATGCACAAGACATCCCAGATGTATTTGAACGGGTCAAGAAAGACCTGCATGGGTATCTCGATGAGACCACACAATTGTCAAATACAAACGAAGAGGCATTGCTCACACAAATCATCCAAGGCATGAACAATGGTGTTCATGCACAAGTAATTTCACTCAGCACTGCTTTTTTGACCCAATATCCAGAGAGTGAACACCATGCAATGGTGACAGCGTCTCAGAAGAGAGCCGAAGCGGGAGATCCGTATGACTATCAAAAGGTCGGGGTTCTTTTACCGATGACTGGTGATTATGCATACTTTTCAACCTTATTGAAAGGCAGCTTAGAATATGCAGCCAAAGACAGTTCGATTTCTTTGGTGTGGTTTGACACAGAAGGACAACCCGAACTTGCCGCAAAAGGGGTAGAACAGTTGACTACTGAAGATGGTTGTAGCATTATTCTCGGTCCACTTCTTCGCGAAACAGCGCCATCTGCAGCAGAGGCAGCTCAAGCTTACCAAATTCCAATGATTACTTTTTCTCAATCTGACGCTGTCACGGAAAGTGGTGAATTTATCTTTCGAGGATTTGTGTCGACTTCTGATCAGGTCAAGGCGTTGCTGGATCATGCTGTGGATGTTGAGGGGTGGAAGCGCTACACCATTCTTGCACCAGAAACAAGGCACGGAAGAGAAGTGACTGAAATCTTCAAAACCGAAACCACCAGCAGAGGTGCGGAAGTCATCCACTCTGTTCTGTATGACCCTGAAGGAACAGCGTTTCTTGAAGAAGCCCGTACCCTCGCACAGCGTGAAGACGAGGACGACGAAACGGTCATTGACATCGATGCATTCTTTATCCCCGATACCTTCAGAGTGGCACCTCTTGTGGCCAGTTCCCTTGCTTATGAAGAGTTCCCAATTGGAAACTTTAGAACGGCTCCAAATGTCAAACCACTTGGAGTAATGGGATTGAACGGTTGGAACCATCCCGACATCGTAAAAAGCGGCGGAAAGTACTTACAAAATGGACTGTTTGTGGATGCATTTTGGGCGCAATCCAATGAGCCAGAGGTCAAAGATTTCGTGAACCAATTTGCCGAAGAACAAGGGAGAAAGCCTAGCATCTATGACGCCATGGCCATAGACACCATAAAGTTTGTCGTGCAAAGCACATCGACAGTACCAGGGTCTCGATCAGAACACAGAAATACACTACAAAATACACGGATTACCCATTCAATTACTGGTGGAATTCGCTTTACTGAGGACCGAGTGATTGACCGCAACTTTACCATTTTTACAGTTGGAAAGGATGGCATTACCGAATGGAGCCAGTAACAGCCAAATCTGCACTGAAGTGAGTTCCCAACATGACCGAAGACGACATTACAAAATTTTTGACTTCAGCTCTCATAAAAGCCCCCAAAAGGTATGGAGCGGGTGATGACTGTGCTGTGGTAGAAGCAGGTGTCATTGTTACTCAAGACACAATGATTCAAGATGTCCATTTCGATCACCGTTTAAGCGCTTCAGATGTGGGCTGGAAACTGGTGGCGGTCAATGCCTCAGACATTGCAGCAATGGGCCGAATGCCCTCTTGGGCTACACTTTCCATAAGTCTCCCAAAAGACATTTCACCTGAATGGTTAGAAGGCTTCAGGGAAGGTCTTCTTGAAGCATGCCGTACTTGGAGCATTAAGATTTGTGGCGGAGACACCACTGCCAGCCCAGGACCAATTGTATTGTCAATGACCATGGGAAGCCCTCGGGGTTCGGCCCCAATATGGCGAAGCGGAGCCAATCCAGGAGACACTATTTGGGTGACAGGAACACTTGGCGAAGCTGCAGCGGGATTCTTAGAAAAAAACAACACCCCAGGGTTAGAAGCACTTCGTCGACCTCTTCCACCCGTAGTATTTGGTGCCAAACTCGGTGCCGCCGAAGTTCCAACAGCGATGATAGATATATCAGATGGTTTGCACAAAGATTTGACTCGTCTGTGTCAAGCCTCAGCCGTAGGTGCAATTATTTATCCAGACAAACTCCCGATGGGACCGGCATGCAGCATCGTGAGAGATCCACTGCCCTACCAAACTGCGTTTGGAGAAGATTACCAATTGCTATTTACCACTCTCCCCAGTATGCGAGAAGTGGTAAAGCGCTATGCTCGCGAAGCCAATGTGACCTTTGAAGAGATTGGGAAAATCAGAGAAAAACCGGACATTGAACTCAAAGGCCGCCAATGGCCAGAGCCTCTTTTTTCACATTTCACCTAGGCGTTTCAACAGATGGTTTGCCGTTGTATCCGCCGGTTTTTTTAATTTTCTGCCTCTGGTAGCCCAGTCAAGGATAAATCCACCTGAATTCTCACTGCAAATGGGATAAATAGGGGTTTAAGGACAGTTGAGGAGAGAAACATGGGCAGATGCATTGGCATTGATCTTGGAACAACAAACAGTTGTGCCGCCTACATTGTCAACGGGCGCCCAAAAATGATTGAACAACACAATGGTGCCACTGCCCTTCCTTCGATATACACGATTGATGAAGAAGGCCGAGAATTGGTCGGTCACGAAGCCAAAACCAGAAGTCAGTCAAATCCGCATCAGACCATTACAGCGTCAAAACGACTGATTGGACGAAACTTCCACAGCAAAAATATTGATGAGATCAGACAACTGTTTACTTACGAAGTGGTCGAAGGAGACTCTTCAGAGGTTCTCATTAAAATTAGAGACCGCTTGCTGACGCTGGAAGAGATCTCGGCGGCCATTTTAAAACGCTTAAAAGCACAAGCGAGTAAAATCATTGGTGAATCCATTGATTCAGCAGTGATAACAGTCCCTGCCTACTTTAATGAACGACAAAGACAGGCAGTACGAGAAGCAGGAGAACTCGCAGAACTCAAGGTTCTCAGAATCATAAATGAGCCCACTGCTGCTGCCCTCAGCTATGGTGTGGTCCAAGGCGATGGAAAAAGAATCGCCGTCTATGACCTTGGTGGTGGTACTTTTGACATGTCGGTAATTGACATTGACAACAGTGTTTTCAAAGTACTCGCCACTGGTGGAGATACCTTCTTGGGCGGCGTCGACTTTGACGATCGATTGATGCAATATCTTCTTGAAGAGTTCCTGAACACCCACGACATTGATTTGTCCTATGACCGAGTCGCGGTTCAGCGAATCAAAGATGCCGCTGAAGAATCCAAGATTAAGTTATCTACATTGCATAAAACCCGTGTCAACATTCCATATATTACCCAATCTGAAACCGAGAATAGTCCCATCGATTTGGACATTCCACTCACAAGAACCACCCTTGAGCGTTTGACAGAAGACTTGGTTGATCGAAGCATTCAAAGCTGTATGGGAATACTGAGTGAGGCAAAAACCACTGCTGAGACCCTAGACGAATTATTACTCGTTGGTGGTCAAAGTCGCATGCCATTGATTCGTAAGCGACTCACCAACATGCTGAATAAAGCCCCAGCCGCCGGTGTCGATCCTGATGATTCCGTGGCCCTTGGAGCCGCTATAATGGCTCACGCCATTACCTCAGATGAAAATAACCTGACTCTATTGGATGTCTTGCCCCTATCTATCGGCCTGAGAAAAAGCAATGGACAAGTCCATGTCCTTTTTCCAAAGAATGCTCGACTGCCAACCGAAAAGAAACAAACCCTGACCACTTCAAGGGACAATCAAAAAAGCATTGCATTACGATTGTATCAAGGGGAAGCACTTTTGGCAGAAGAAAACGATCTTCTTGGATCATATGTCTTTTCAGGGTTTCCGCTTATGCCAAAGGGAGAGGTAAAACTAAAGGTTCATTTCCAAATATCCAGTGATGGACTTCTCAATCTAAGTGCTGTCAATAAAAAAACTGGAGAACCCGTCCAACTAACTGTTCTCTCCCAGTCGGTGCCAGAAGAAGGTGACTCACAGGCACAAGTCGCACACCATTCTCAGTCCTCCAAAAAATCACACGCAACGGCTCAAGATGCGTCGCCAGCCAACCCTGAAACATCGACCAAGCCGTCAGTGCACGAAATCAAACCGTCAGTACCACAGGCCAAAAGCATACAATCACATGAAAGCCATACTGCCAACCCTGTAAAAACAGAAGTTGAACCACAATCATCAACAGATAATCCCCACAACATTGACCATTCCACTTCACAGAGCGCAACACCACTGGAAGACCAAAACACTGTGCGACCTTCAGACGAACAGGAGCAATATAAGCAATTTGACCAATTGTACCGGCCACTCGAAGAGAGTTCACTGTTGCTTCCAGAGCAAAGCACTTTCTGGCAAAAGTGTAAGGATTTCTTCAAAGAGATTTTTTCATGAAGCCTCCTTTTGGGCACCTTAAAATCGTTCTGGTTCGCCCACAACAATCCGGAAATATTGGTGCCGTTGCTCGGACCATTGCTAACCATGGATTTGGACAGCTTATTTTGGTTGATCCCCCCGCATTTGATCCAGAACGCGCTCGATGGATGGCACCACATTCACAGCACATCATTGATGATGCTTTAATCGTTGAAACTTTGAAGGAAGCGATTTCAGATTGTCAATTTGTCGTGGCACTCACTGCGAGAGATCGAAAGTTTGGATGGCCCGTCTGGGATGTTCCACAGTTTAAAGCGGCCGCTGGTGTACAAAAACCTCAGGCCTTGGTTTTTGGCCCAGAAGACTCAGGACTATCGAACAGTGATCTAACGCATTGTCATGCCATTTTAACCCTTCCCACACATGCCCATCAGTCACTAAACTTGGCGCAAACAGTCAATGTCTGTGGGGGTCATTTGATGACCTCATGGGCAGAACAACAGGAAAAACCGCAAGACTCTGACAACCCTAAATTTACGGCCGAACTCTCTCATCGGCTCCAGAGTCAACTCGCCGAAAGAAGCATGGAAGTTCTTCAAAATATCGGCTACCTAAAAAACAAAAGCCCAATCCATGTCCAAAATCAACTGCTAAGATTTACCGAACGAGCAAGGTTCAACCATCAAGAACTGATGATACTACTTGGTATGGCCTCAAAGCTTTTTCACAGTGACCGTGTTTTGAGAGAGGCCTTAGCGCACAGTGGGTCGAATGTCGAAACCAACTAATGCCTCTGTGGCCGTCTCCCATATTTCATCTATGCGCACCACATTGGCAAGTTCAGGCCCATCATGACACCATTGCAACAGGATCTTCAACTGACTGTCGTCACCCTCTGCAACCAGCTCCACATGTCCATCTGCACAATTTCGTACCCAACCCACCAAACCGAGGTGCACGGCTTTCTTTTGAGACGATAGCCGAAAGTAAACGCCTTGCACACGGCCGAAGATGTGGAGATGCATCCGACGCATTGTTCTCT
>JAYYJC010000134.1:0-10000 GCA_036146655.1 Myxococcota bacterium
CCATATGCCCAATTGGTATTAGCGGATTATATACTATTTCAACAGCACACACAAAGGTAGCCTTCCACATGTCTGATGCGATGACAGCACAAGCCGATCCGCTACACTATGGTTCACAGCAAACCACAATGTTGGGTCATTTGGTTCGGTTACCCCCAACGCCACCAATAGAAAGCATCACCAAACTTGTTTCACAGGAACCATTGTTGTGTGAAAAACTTGTGGACAGTCTTTATACTCATCGACGAGCCCCCACCATCACGCCTGCTGTGGTACATCAATGCGTTAATTCCCTTGGTGCTGATGTTGTTAGGCGACTGATGTTGGTCCATACGGTTTGGAGCTTGCTATCTGGGGTCGATGTCAGTGGCTATTCGTCAGAGGCCTTTCTATTGGAAAGTCTTCGCCGAGCATTTATTGCCGAGGAACTGGCTGTAAAGATGGACTACAAAGATCCGATGGAAGCCTTTCTCGGAGGCTTATTATCCGACTTTGGTTCACTCTTAATCGCAATACGGTATCCGCACCTTCGCAATGCACTCAGTCAACTCCGACATCGGCACGGCGAACTCAGGGAAGACATCGAGCGTATCTGTACAGGAACTTCACATTCCGAAGAATTTTCAAGAGGCAAACTCGCAAAACTCATTCCACCTCGAATATTGCAGGCCATACTTAGGCATCATCGCGCTTTTCCTGGAGAAGACAGACAAGCGCAACTAACCTCAATCATTGGAACGGCAGACAACATTGCAGACATTGGACAGGCTGGACCAAAGTCATTTTTACTTGAGCGGGTAAAGGAACAGTTGGCATTATTGAAGTTGGATGTCAAAATCGAAACCATTTATGAGTCCGCAGATGCCGAGGCATATCTGCTTATGCAGCGCTTGGGATTTTCGACGGAAGAGCGTCAGCCCTATTACGAGTTGTTTGAGCTTCCAAAACCCACAACTCAGCAAGACAGTTTCGACGATCTAATGCTGCATCTGACCGCTGAGCGCACACTTGAAAGTTATACGCAGTTTATCGAAGGTATTCAGGACAGTCTCAGTTCAGTCAGTATGAGTGGCGCTTTCACATTGCTACTTGTGGACATTGATAACTTTCAGAAAGTAAATGCCGCATACGGCTACCCTACTGGTGACACCATTATTCAGAACATTTCACAGCAGATCGTTCAAAGCATGAGAATGGTAGACCGAGTGGCACACATTGGTGGCGAACGTTTTGCGCTTTTACTGCCCAGAACCCAAAAGACCGGTGGAAAGGTCGTTGCTGAACGGGTGCGTTCATTGGTAAAGCATGGAAACCTAACCCTCGGCATGCTTCGAATACAAGTCTCGGTATCGATTGGTGGACGAACACTTTCAGAAGAAGACAAAGGTCTGTCCGCCCAAGAAGTTTGGAGTCAGCTGGTAGATGCCATCAATACGGCCAAGCGACAAGGAAGAAACCGAGCCTCATGGCATACCAACTAATTTGATGTCGAATGGATGCACCGAGCGAAAATTGGTGCACGGAGGACAACAAATGCCTTGACACCCCTTCGAATCTTTCGAACGAGTCCGGTTTCAACTAAAGACTGATCAATGCCGTAAACAAAGGGCCTTGCTCCGGATTGAACAATTGAACACAGACGCATGTATGGTTTCATATCCGTGGATAAATGATCCACAATCTGCTGAATCTCATCCAGCAAAGGTTTCCAAACTTGTTCCACTGATGATTTTGAAAGCGATTTCTGTTCAACGAGCGGTTTTAAAGCACGGATAAATGCAGGAATCCCTCCTGCTCTTCGTATGTAGACCAATAGCCGGTCCAAATCTTTGGCACCCAGTTGCTCTACTCCGAGCTGTTGAAGACTTTCGTTTTGGGAAAGATCCGGAAGCCAAAGTTGATGATCGACTTCCCCACCCCGAACAGCACCACCAAGGAACAATGCCGGGCGTTGAATATGACTGGATTTGGTCCATGCATATTGAAGGTCAGAAAGCATGGTCAGAGGCCAGCGTTCGGCCTGCGTTATCAAAATGGGTTTTCCAGTAGATTCAATGGCCCCAAGGAGAGCTTCTCGAAAACCACTTCTCTCGGCCACAACCTTTAGCGTTTTGTCATCATGAACAATAAACCCCAATTGTTCGAGCAGTTGACGCCACTGAAGGGACAAGGACAGATGTGGTGGAGGGGGCACAAGGTGCAATACAGATGTTTTCTCCCCAAAAGCTCTCTGCCAAAATATTGATTCCTCTGACCATCTGGGAGTTTTGATAAGCACAGATTGACGCCGTTGAAGGTAAACCTGAATTTGAATGTGCAGCCTTTCTCTGGGACTTTGATGGTTTTGGAGATCCGCAGGTTTAAGACGCCAAGGCGACCAATTTTGGTTTTTACGAACCCTCAGTGCTATCGGCGCTTGTTTCCACTTCATGATTTCACCAACTTGTCTTCAACTTAATATAGGGGGTATGAATAAATTGTGCTATTGTGTTTCTTCAACTTGGGCGAGTATGAATAAACGGAGCATCACCGGAAAGGGTATCAGACGACGGTTGAAGGGCTTCTTCACCCGCCAGATGATTGATGAAAATGCAAACCAAGTCCAACTTGATGCACCGGTTTCTGATGGCGCAATTAAGGCACCCAAACCACTCTATCAACCTGAGCAGAATCACACAGACAAGACGCAAATAAAAGAAGAGACCCCACAAAGTCTGACCGAGTTGCCGCCACAAGCGTCGACACAAAGTAATGTTGATGCGTCCATTACAAGTACACAGCTCAAATCTACTTTGGAGTTATCCAAGCCTTCGAGCCCATTCATACAGAAGGCCATGCCCTCAACAGTTTCACAAGCAGCCAACAAACCACTCACATTTGCCGAACGACTTGCGCAAGGAAAAACACCATCTCAACACCAGACAGCAACGGCTGGACCTTCATTTACTTCCGGACCAGCTGCACATATCCGAGCAGAACAACTTGCGGCAGAAGCAACCGTGCAAAGCAATGATGATGGTATTGAATACTGGGGTCCAGTGGACAACGACTCAGCACGGGCCAAGGCAGCTGGTCAAATTTTGGTCATTGATCAAGAAGAGTGCATTTCGTGCGGCACTTGTGTAGAAAATACCGAACATGTTTTTTACTTACCGGACGAAGCAAAAGCCGTCACTATAGAACAGGAAGGTCCAATGGAGTTAATTCAAGACGCCATTGATGCCTGTCCAGTGACCTGTATACACTGGACTGATACCCCTCTAGACTACCGCCAGCTGAATGATCGCCATGGAAAACCAATCTAATCAACACCAACACATCTTGCGTTTCTTAACCCATCTTCTCGCACAAACAGCTGGTTGGATTGCGCTCGTCTATATCCGAGTTCCTCTCAGCTCATTACCACTTCTATTTCCGGTGACATATGCCGCCAACTTAGAATTATCCTACTTTCTATTGCCCTTTTGGAGCCTTGGAATATGGATCACACAGATTCATCGCCAATCTGTTCCGCTGCCAAGAATCATCCTCACCTTTGTCATTACCACATTGTTGTCACTGCTAACATTCTTTGCTTTAAGAGATTTTGGTGCACTTTCACGGTCATTATTCATTTCAGAAGCGATCATTTCGCCTCTGATTGCAATACTGGTTGCACGGATGTGGCCATTCAAAGCCCACCAAAATATTAAAATCAGTTTGCATGAACTTGAAGACCAAATCGGAAGCAATCCAAATCCGTTCAAGGCCTATCATGTGGGCATTCATGGGTGGGAAAGAAACGACTTTTATCGAATTATTCACCAAAGCCAAGTCGAAGAAATTCCTGTTTTTCTAGATATACCAGAAATGGGTTCTCCAAACCTGCCAGCCTACCGAACCCCCTTTAAATCTAGCATTGATATTTTTGGTGCAACAATGGGGTTGCTTATTCTATCTCCCATCATGCTTATCACGGCAGCCTTTATCTATTTGACTGATCGTGGTCCTATCTTCTTTGTTCAATATAGAGTGGGACTGAATGGTCAAATGTTTCCGCTTTATAAGTTTCGTTCGATGGTCACAAATGCAGACTCACTTAAAGAGAAGTTGATGGAAAAGAATGAACTCGAGGGCCCCGCATTCAAGATGAAAAGAGACCCACGGATTACCCGAATTGGAGCCATCATTCGAAAGACCAGCATCGATGAACTCCCCCAGTTGTTCAATGTACTGCGTGGACATATGTCTCTGGTTGGTCCTCGCCCTCACCTCGCAGAGGAAGTCCAACACTATTCAACCGAACAATACCGCCGACTACTCGTTACACCTGGCTTGACATGTATTTGGCAGGTTTACGGCCGCAATCGGGTAGATTTTAATACATGGATTGCTCAGGACCTACAATACATTGACGAATGGTCAATCGGATTGGATCTCCGCTTAATATTATTGACCGTTCCAGCCATGATCCGTGGGGAAGGGTTATAGCCATTAGAAATGCCCCTGAGAAGTTATGGAGGTTGGTGTGTACCCCGTCCCTGGATCACCGCAAGAGCTAACACAATTTGAACAGCTTCAAGGCAAACTGCCAGAACTGTTTAAAATGGTCAGTCAAGACAATCGAATGCGACACACAATAGTTGTCGTCCCATCACTCTCAATGGACCCAAGAGAACTTCAAAAGATAAGTGGCGTCCACCACTATGAAGAGCGGATGCTGTATATGCTAATGTTGTTAAAAGAGGCTCAAACACGGGTGATTTTGGTCACCTCACAGGCCCTTTCGCCAACAGTGATAGATTACTATTTGCATCTGCTGAAAGGGGTCCCGACATATCATGCAAGGCGAAGACTTCAGCTCTTTGACTGTGCAGATGCATCGGCCATGCCCCTATCCCTCAAAATTTTGAGGCGGCCTCGTTTACTTGAGCGCATCAAAGATGCCATCGGAGATCGCAATCGAGCACATCTCGTCTGCTTTAACTCCACAGATTTCGAGCGCACACTCGCTGTGAGGCTGGGCATTCCCTTGTATGCCAATGATCCAGCGATTAATCACCTTGGAACCAAAAGTGGGTGCCGAGAAGTTTTTCGAGCAGCAGGCGTGCTGTTTCCAGATGGGTTTGAAAATCTCCAAGACGAAGACGACATTGCAGAATCCCTCAATGCCCTCTATGTCAACAACCCAGAGATTAGAAGAGCTGTCGTGAAACTCAATCATGGATTTTCTGGTGAAGGAAATGCACTATTTTACTTTGATGGTATTGACGCAGCCGATAGCATCGAGCGAAAAAAGCAAATCAAATCACAACTGCCTCAACTTAAGTTTGAAGCACCAATGGAAAATTGGGAGTCCTTTCACAGCAAGTTTAAAGACATGAAAGGCGTTGTTGAAATGTTTGTAGAAGGCCAAAATAAAGAATCTCCGTCTTCGCAATGCCGTGTCAATGCCATTGGAAAACCCATGTCGATTTCCACGCATGATCAGGTTTTGGGAGGACCATCCGGGCAAGTTTTCTTAGGGTGTACCTTCCCAGCCGCACCGGTTTATCGATTGGATGTCCAAAATGCTGGACTATCTGTCGCACAAGAACTTGCAAGCAGGGGTGTCATTGGCCGATTTGCAACAGACTTTGTAAGTGTCCCAACCGATGACGGTGGCTGGAACCACTATGCCATTGAGGTCAACCTGAGAAAGGGAGGCACAACACATCCATTTTTGACACTTCGATTTCTGACAGACGGCAGCTACAATGTTGAAACAGGGGAATTCCTTACGCAAGGGAATAAGCCCAAATGTTACTTTGCTTCAGATACGATTCAAGATGATCGATACATTGGTCTTCTTCCAGAAGATCTCATCGATATTTCTGTCTATCATGACCTTCATTTTGACAGTGCAACAGAGCGTGGAACAGCATTTCATCTCATGGGTGCATTGTCGGAGTTTGGTAAGCTGGGGATGGTGTGCATCGGAGATAATCTTCAGCAAGCAAATTTTCTCTATCATAAGAGTAAGAGCGTGCTACAATCTGAGGCAGAGAAACACAGTAAAGACCGAAGTAATCTAAAGTTTTAGGAATACCAGTTTTATGCGCACATTTCCCGTTTTATTTGTTTTCACTTGCTCATTGTGGACAGCCTGTCAGTCTGAAAATAAGGTCTATTTACAGCGTCGCGAACTTAGAACCAATCAAAACACCTACGATGCTGGCATTACGGCGGTGGGCGACCGCCAAACATTTCCAGTGATTCTTCAATCTGTTGGGCTTGGTCCAGTCACCATATATGACATTCAATCCAGTGACCCAGATCGATTTGTGGTACTTGACTCATGGAAAGCTGAAGACCTAGATGGCGACAATGTCGTTGACGGCCTCACACTTGAAGGTGGAACGGAAGAAGATCCAGCACAAACCATTGTTGAAATTAATTTTAGACCCAACTCTGAAGAGAATTTTCGCGCTCAATTGACCATTATTTCAAATGACTCCACCACCATAGAGCGAACGGACAACGACGAAGGAGTTTGGCGTGCAGCCTTAAGAGGCGTTGGTGAGGTTCCCTGCTTAAGAGTACTGCCTCGCTTTTACGATTATGGCCCAAAACCACCTGGTGGTTATTTTGCATCTGACTTTCGACTTCAGAACTGTGGACAAGCGCCTCTAACGCTCTCGAGTTTTGACTTTGACGGTTCTGCCTCATTTTATGCTGCAAGTGCAACGCCCATTTATATCTTAGCCAACAGTGAAGAGGTGGCTCAAGTGGCTTGGATCCCCGCATCAGAGAACCCAGAGTCAGTCAGCGTATCTTTGGTTGTCAACGATCCCAATTTTGAACAGCAACTCGAACTCACCGGAAACAATTGTAGCGAGTCTTCTCCCGATTATTGGGATGTCGATGAAGACGGTTGGACACCATGCGGTGGCGATTGTGACGATACAAATGCTTTTGTCAACCCAGAGGCCAATGAACTGCTTGGCAATGGTATTGACGACAATTGCAACGGAATCATAGATGGAACGGAAGGCGACATTTCAGACCCAGATATTGACGATGACAATGACGGTTTTACCGAAAATGAGGGCGATTGTCATGATGATCACCCTGATATTTTCCCTGACGCTGAAGACATTCCAAACAACATTGATGACAATTGTGACGGGACCATTGATGAAGCCACAGTTTTCTCTGACGACGACAATGATGGATGGACTGAAAGAGCGGGCGATTGCGACGATACAGATGGCGATATTTTTCCAGATGCCATAGAAACAGAAAATGGGATTGATGACAATTGCGATGGTTTTGTCGACGAAGGTTCAATTGAATTTGATGACGATGGTGATGGTGTTTCAGATGCTGAAGGAGATTGCAATGACTCTGACCCGTGGACTTTTCCGGGCGCAGTAGAAGATTGTGACAATGTCGACAACAACTGCAATGGTGAAGTTGATGAAGGCAATGAGGCTGAAGAAACGGATGCATGTGGATTCGTCAGTGAACGAACGACCATTACACCAACTGAAGAAAAAGGCTGTCAGATGCTGTCGGGGCTTCGTCCCAGTCATTTCATTTTGTGGCCAGCAATCTTGGGTTTTGGATTTGCGCGGCGCCGTATTTTGCTTTAGAAATGGGAAATGACTGCTCCATCCAAAGAACCCAAAGAAAACTCACCTGAAAAGATTGGGTACTGGCTTCTTGGTGCCCTACTAGTCATCGGCGCCGTCTTTATTATTTTTAAAGAAGCAATAAGTACGCACATCCCATGGACATTACTCAAGCAACACATTCGTGATGGAGAAGTCGCAGCACTTGAACTAGACGGTGAACTGCTAAACATCAGTTACGCCAACGATGCTCCTTCAGAAAGAGCCAATACAGTCAAGCAATCCGTCTATGTACCAAATGACACTGAGTTCTTGAGTTTGGTAGAAAGTCAAAGTGTCCAATTTGAGGCGCTGCCACCCTCATTTTTTGAACGGTATGGTCCAATATTTCACACCGTTATCATTTTGGGTTTCATTTTTTACATTCTCTCTCGTCTTCAGCAACTTAATCCGTCAAGGTCAGCCATTAAAAATGTCAATGCACAAGTTGATGAATCGAGGCATCTTCCCATTCGATTTAGTGATGTGGCTGGCGTTGACGAAGCCATTGAGGAAGTTCAGGAACTTGTGGACTTCCTAAAAAACCCAGCAAAGTTTACCGGACTTGGCGGAAAGATTCCAAAGGGTGTCTTATTGGTGGGTCCGCCTGGGACAGGTAAAACCCTGTTGGCACGAGCCATTGCAGGTGAAGCAGATGTTCCCTTCTTTAGAGCCTCAGGCTCCGATTTCGTGGAATTATATGTTGGGGTAGGCGCCTCGAGAGTCAGAGACCTATTTAAAAAAGCACGGGAACAAGCCCCGTGTATTATTTTTGTCGATGAACTTGATGCTATCGGAAAAACTCGCCAATCTGCTTCAATCGGTGGTGGTTCTGAAGAGCGAGAACAAACACTCAACCAGATTCTTGTTGAACTCGATGGCTTTGATGGACGAAGCGGAATCATTATGATTGCGGCAACCAATCGTCCTGAATCCCTTGACAAAGCACTCTTACGGCCTGGGCGATTTGATCGACAAGTCCTTGTCGACTTGCCGGACATTAACGGAAGAATCAAAATACTTGAGGTTCACGCCCAAAATATTGTCCTTGATGAAACAGTTGACCTTGAGCGATGTGCTCAGCTCACCACTGGTTTCAGCGGCGCAGACCTCGCAAATATTTTGAACGAAGCCGCTTTACTTGCTGCACGACAAGACAAAACCGCTGTTGACTTTTCAGACATTGAGGCCGCTATTGAGCGCAACATCGCCGGGCTTGAAAAGAGAAGTAAAAGACTGAGCGACAAAGAGCGCAACATCATTGCGGTCCATGAGTGTGGCCATGCCATTTGCGCAGCTGCCAACCCCGCATCAGATCCGGTCCACAAAATAAGCATCATTCCAAGAGGTATAGGTGCCCTAGGCTATACCCTACAAACCCCACAAGAAGATCGCCAACTGTACAATACCGCCGAGCTCAAAGCCAGACTCGTGACTTTGTATGGCGGTCGAATGGCTGAGGCAGAATTTTTCTCACACATCACAACGGGAGCTGCTGATGACATTAGACGGGCCACTGAGCTGGCCACACGAATGGTGACCGAGTTGGGAATGAGTGAACAGATCGGCACTGTCAGCTATCAAGAACGAAGAAATAATTCCTTCGGGATTGGAACCAACAGTGGACCAGCATGGTCATGCTCCACAGATATGGCACAAGAACTTGAAAAGGCACGCCGAGGTTTGCTGCAAGAGGCTCACCAAGAATCATTGCGCATCATTCAAAAGAACAGATTGCTGTTGGAAGAGATGAAAAATGTTTTACTCGAAAAGGAAATCCTTGATGGGGAAACACTTCAAATGTACTTGCAGCGGGTTCAAGGCATACAGTCTACACTTTCAATCGATGTGTAACGACCTGGCACAATGTTTTGGAAGTGCCAAAATACAGCCTCAATCCGTTTTTTGTAAAGGCACATCCGAATGCGTCATCTGTTGGGACTGCTGAGATTGGACCACTGGAACAGAATCAAAAAGGATAGACAGCTGTTCAGTATGACTGCGAAGTCTGTTTTCAAACTTGTTGGGTACTTCGATTTTAGGGATGTCTATCATGAAGACACCAAGCTCGTATTGGACTTGCGCCAAGTTGCTAACTGCAAGGGCTTGAAATTGGGGAATTAGTGCTCGAAACTCGTTGACATAATAGCTCTTAAAGATGTGCTGTGCTTGAGATTTGTCCCCCTCTAGCCATGTTCTTTTTGTAGCCTCAACAACCTCTTTCAATCGGACCTTTTGCGCCTCTGCTTGGATAGTGATTGGCGACGACTCGGAAAAAATCGGCAATGCATTGTCGTTCTGACACGCCAACATAAAAGTGAGAAGAAAAAACATGCTGACCTAAATGAGAAGAAAGGGGAGTATAGAGT